>JBARPZ010000299.1:0-11413 GCA_049643445.1 Sedimentisphaerales bacterium | reverse complement strand
CCAAAGACCAGCAGGTTTATGAGCGAATGCCTGGAAAAACAGGTACGAAGGTATGGAATTCAAATAATAGACCAGCAGGAAGCTGCACATTTACTAACTGTTGGCAGTGGTGAATCGAAACAAATTGCAGGAGTGATTACAATAGACAAATCCAAAGTTGGAGAGGGCAATTTACCCATAAACGTTTTCTACTGTTCCAATCTTGTTTTGGCTGCGGGAGGCCCCGGTGAACTTTATAAAACCAGCGTTTACCCAAAGGGCCAGGTTGGCATCCACGGACTTGGGTTACAAGCCGGCCTGATTGGTGAAAACCTTACCGAATCACAGTTTGGACTTGCCAGTATAAAGTTTCGCTGGAATGTCTCGGGCACTTATATGCAGGCAATCCCAAGAATATTCAGCACGGATGCCGATGGTAATAATGAAAGTGAGTTTTTGGTGGATTTCTTCCCGTCGATGAGCAAGATGGCAACGAATATTTTTCTCAAGGGCTATCAATGGCCTTTTGACCCGCAGCGTATTTCAGACCACCAGTCTTCGCTGATTGACATTCTGGTTTTTAGAGAAAGGCAAAAAGGCAGGCGGGTCTTTATGGACTTTTTGCACAATCCGGTCGGCAGCGATTCAATGAAGCAGTTCGACATTGAAGACCTTGAGCCGGAAGCGCTGGATTATCTGAAAAAAACAGACGCGCTTCAGGGGACACCGATTGAGCGCCTGGCTGGCATGAATCCATTGGCTATCGAAATCTACACCGAAAACGGCATTGATTTATATTCGGAGCCTCTTGAGATTGCGGTCTGCGCCCAGCACAATAACGGCGGCTTTGGCGTGAACAAATGGTGGCAGTCCAATATAGACCACACTTTCGTAATCGGCGAAATGGCAGGGACACACGGCGTCAAGCGTCCGGGCGGCTCGGCCCTGAACGCCGGTCAGACCGGCGGACTGCGAGCGGCTGAATACATTGCAAATGTGTATGCCCCCGACATGCCCGATTATTCGGGTAACCAGGCAGAGATTGACGGGCAATTAAAGCAACTTGTCACCAAGCTTGAGGCTTGGTGGAACTCATCCGGTTTAGTCCCGAAAGAAATAATTGAAAAGATTCAGATGCGCATGACGACATCAGCCGGCCATATAAGAGAATTGGAAGACGGCCGCAGAGCTTTAGCGGAAGCTGTCCAGCTTTATAAAGATATACGGCAGCAGGGCTTCAATTTAAAAAATGCAAAAGAGATCATAAAAGCAATCCAGGCCGAGCATCTTGCTTTATCCTGCGCAGCTTTCCTTAAAGCGATTGTGGAGTTACTCCGGCTCGGCAGCGGTTCACGCGGTTCGCACCTTGTCGTTGCCGAGGACGGGGCCGAAATTCATCCCGATATTACCAACGAAAAGACCGGTCAAACTTTGAAATTCAAACCTGAAAATGAGCAGTTGCGAAATTTGATATTGCAGATTGAATACGACCCGGACGAACGCGATTTGTTCCGGTGCAACAATACAAAACCGAGGCCGGTGCCGACCCTGGGCAAGGCGTTCGAGCTGGCGTGGCAGGATTACAGAGAAGGAAAAATTTACGGGCCCTGAGGATAAGGCCGATAAGAAAATGGAATCGAATACGAAGTACGAGATACAAAATATGATTGCTCAGACACTAAAATGGGTTGGCGATGTTGACGGCTTTTTGGAGCTTATAGACCAGCGGCGGCTTCCGGGTGAACTTGTTAAATTGCAATGCCGGGATACCGAGCAGCTCTACGAAGCAATAAAAACGCTTGCCGTGCGCGGCGCTCCGGCTATAGGTGTTTCGGCTGCTTACGGGCTGGCTTTAGGTATGCAGAAGCTGACCAAAGCCGACAATTTGGAACGGGGACTTGAAGTTCTGGCTAAGTCCTGCGAGTACCTGGGGTCATCGCGTCCGACCGCCGTAAATCTTTTTTGGGCGCTGGAGAGGGTGAGGCAAAGCGCTAAGGAATTTGTTGCGGTTAAACCGGAGGCAAAGTTGCAGGCACTGCGCGAGGCCGTTTTAACCGAGGCGAACGCCATCTACCAGGAAGATGTGGAGATGTGCCGGCGGATTGGAGAAAACGGAGAGAAGTTTATCACGGACGGCAGTGGAATCCTGACGCATTGCAACGCCGGTGCGCTTGCGACCGCGGGACAGGGGACGGCTTTGTCGCCTATGTTCGAGGCGCATAAAAAGGGCAGGAAATTCAAGGTTTATTCAGATGAGACCCGGCCGTTGCTGCAGGGGACCCGGTTGACGGCGTGGGAATTGAAACAGGCGGGCATCGATGTAGTTGTTATTTGTGACAACATGGCTGGCTCGCTGATGAAGCAGGGACATATCAGCGCGGTAATAACCGGCGCCGACCGAATCGCCGCAAATGGTGACACAGCAAACAAGATTGGCACCTACAGCGTGAGCATACTTGCCAAAGAACACGGCATACCATTTTATATCGCGGCACCTTCGAGCACTTTTGATCTGAGCATTAAAAGCGGCGACGAGATACCTATCGAGCAAAGAGCCGCTGAAGAGGTAACAACACTTGGAAAAACGCAAATTGCTCCTGACGGCGTAAACGTGTATAATCCTGCTTTTGATGTTACGGATGCGTCGAAAATAACGGCTATTATCACTGAAAAGGGTGTAATTGAAAAACCCGATACCGAAAGCATCTCCAAACATTTGAGGTCTTGAGTTTATGGATGAAGCAACGAGCAAAACTTCTCAACCGCCGCAAACAGATGTCACCAGGGGAGCGGACGAGACCCCAAACGAAAAGCGACTATTGCGCTGGCGAAAGCATAATGCGTATTATTATAAGTGGCTGAACAGGATTTATAAATTCGTAGTTCGCCCAAACAGCAGAGTCCTGCACGTCGGCTGTGAATGCGGAGACCTTCTTGCTGCGGTTGCGCCTTCCTACGGTGTCGGGATCGATGCGGACCCGGAGGCCATCGAGTCGGCGAAAAAACGATTTCCACATCTGAAATTCCATACGACGGACCCTCATGAATTGAATCTCAACGAAAAATTTGATTATGTTCTCATATGTAATTCGCTTGGCCGGTGGCACGATATTCAGCAGGTCCTGGAACGCGTGCATCCTTTAACAACCGAAAGCACACGGATAGTAATAACCTATTACAATTATCTCTGGGAATGGATTTTACGGGTGGGTTCGCTTTTGAGGATTCGCCGGCCCCTTGCCTACCAGAACTGGCTTCCGCCGCAAGACATTGCAAACCTGCTCACGCTGACCAACTTCGAGGTGATTCGAACGGATTCTTTCCTGCTGTTGCCGAAGCGCATTCCGCCGTTGACGATACTGTGTAATTATTTTCTTTCTTTGATTCCGGGGATTCGATTTTTTAACCTGGTCAATCTTCAGGTAGCCCGTCCTGTACCCAAAGCCCGGCAAGACGAGGATTTGTCCGTATCCGTAATAGTGCCCTGCAGAAACGAGCGCGGCAATATCGAAGACGTTGTAACGCGGGTGCCCAAAATGGGCAGGGAAACAGAGATAATCTTCGTCGACGGCAACAGCACGGACGGTACGCCCGACGAGATAGAACGCCATATTAAGGAACATCCGGAGCGCAAAATTCGCCTGATCGGCCAGGGAGATGGAGTGGGTAAAGGGGATGCCGTAAGGAAAGGTTTTTCCGCTTCAACAGCAGATGTGCTGGTCATCCAGGATGCGGACTTGACAGCGCCGCCGGAAGATTTGCCGAAATTCTTCAGGGCGCTGCGCGACGGCAAAGGCGAGTTCATTAACGGCTCGCGGCTTGTCTATCCAATGGAAAAGCAGGCAATGCGTTTTATAAACCATCTTGGAAACAAATTTTTCGGCTCGTTGTTTAGCTGGCTGCTGGGCCAAAGATTCAGAGACACGCTTTGCGGCACGAAAATGATACGCAGGAAAGACTACGAGCTGATAGCGGCCCACCGTTCTTATTTCGGCGATTTCGACCCCTTTGGAGACTTTGACCTTATCTTCGGAGCGGTAAAGCAGAACTTCAAGGTCGTCGAAGTGCCGGTGACATACCGGGCAAGAACTTACGGGACGACAAATATCAGCCGCTTCAGACACGGCTGGCTGCTGCTCAAGATGAGCTTGATAGCGTTTAAGAAAATTAAATGGCTCGGAAAGGCACGTTAAATAACTATGAGCGTCATTGAATGGCTCAAGCTGCCGGAGACAAGGTGTATTAAAGACCTCGACGATCCCGCCACCACCCTGCTGCACGCTGAGATTGTACAGAAAAAGAAGTTTCTGAAAAAACTTTATATTGATTTTTATAAAGAATTTGGAAAGGGGATACCCGAACCTGAAAAGAAGGTGCTCGTTGAGCTTGGCAGCGGTGGAGGTTTTATTAAAGAGGTAATCGGCAACGTGATTACATCCGACATTCTCGAACTGCCGAATGTCGACAAGGTCTTCTCGGCCCTTGACATGCCCTTCGAAGACAGGAGTGTTAACGCTTTCTTTATGTTCGACGTCCTTCATCATATTGCCGAGCCAAGGGGCTTCTTCAAGGAAGCCCTGCGGTGTCTTAAGCCCGCCGGCAAAATCGTTATGATTGAACCGGCCAACACATTGTGGGCGAGGTTCATCTATAAAAACTTTCATCACGAGCTTTTTGACCCGCAGGCACAGTGGGGCCTGGAAGAGATTGGGCCTGTCTCGCATGGAAACGGCGCGATGCCGTGGATAATTTTTTCGCGCGACCGCGGTATTTTCGAAAAGGAGTTTCCGGAACTGCGAATTGTCGGAATGCGCAATCACACTCCGCTGCGATACCTGCTCAGTGGCGGCCTGACGCTGCGCCAACTTCTGCCTTCATTCACGTATCCTATTATCAAAGCTATAGAATACATATTGTCCCCATTAAATAATCTGCTGGGGATGTTTCAAACAATAGAGCTGGAAAAAACAACGACCGAGTAAAATTACCGATGCTTTGTTCTCCATAAGGTATTGCGATGCAGAAAAAAAGTAAAATGAAACCAAGAAGAAAAACCACAAGGGCACCCAAGCCGATGAAAACGCCTGCCATCGAACCGGAGCGCAACCAAAAGCTGGCCAAATATGTCACCGTCGGACTTTTAGTGGTCCTTGGACTGACCTATTCACTGCACTTTTTGGGACACTTCGTCTTTCCGAATCCGGACTTTGCCGCATTTTTACAAATAGGCCAACAATGGCTGAGTTTTCGGATTCCGTACACAATGAAACGTGCTCCTCTTTTCACATTGATTACCGTGCTGGCGGGCCAGTTTTTCTCCACCCCCGACCGTTATCTTTTCGGCACCGAATTGTACAACGCCATGATGCTGCCAACGGTGATGGTGCTGATTTACCTTGTCGGCAGGGAGTTTCTTGGCAGGGCGGCCGTCTGGGTGGCACTGCTGGCTTGTATCAGTCCGTGGATGGTGCGTATGAGCAGCCAACCTCTTGCTGAGCTTACGTTAGTGGCACTTTTTGCCGCTACGTGTCTTTGTATCAGATCGCACATAAAATGGGCTTACTTTTTCGCGATGCTGGGCTCTATTTCTCGATGGGACATGGCCGGCCTCATCCCCGCCGTGGCCCTGGTTGACCTGATTCGGAACAGAAAATGGGCCAAGACAATAATTATGACGGCGCTGGCGTCGATACCTTTTGGGCTTTGTATGATTATCACATGGATGCAGTTACGAGGCCAGTCCGGAGGCGCCCATTATATCCAGGTGCTGTCAAAAGACCGGACCTTTGAGCTGGCTGCGGATTTACGCTTTTACTGGAGCAATATCTGTTCTTTTTTGAATGCCCTGCTGCTGCAATCTTCTCCTTCCGGAAAGGTCAAGAGCCTGGAGGGACTGAACTGGGCAGTGTCTACGGTGACATCCTTACTTTTGGCGATAGCCTTCTTAGGGGGGAGCATGGCGGCGGTTATTAAAAAACGCTGGGAAATTATCGTAATGCTTCTGGCAGGTGTACCATACATGATGGTACATGCGATATATCCATACCGGCTTCCACGGTTTTGCATACCCGCTGCATGGGCCGGACTTATTATTGCGGCATACGGACTCGTTACATTCTGGCAATGGTTCGTCAGCAAGCCAAAGCCAAAATTTCTGATACCAGTTCTTCAGTTGATTGCAGCGGTCATCTTTGTATTGTGGGCAGTCAAGATTCTCGCGACACTGGACTACGCCCAAACAAGGTACTGTCCGGTGATTAAACGACTTGCCCTTATATCATCTTTGGTTACCGTTGTCGGCTTTTTTGGACTGCAGCTGATACGGCGACGCAAACCTTCTATGAAATGGCTGATTATCCCGGCGTTCCTTGTTCTGTCAGTGGTCAGTAACGCCGCTACGACAGGATTAATAATGGGAAACGGTCAAAGCAACGCCAATTTTAAACGCCTCGGCCTGTGGTTTCTGGAAAATGCCAAGGAAGATGACCGAATGATTACCACGATGCCCGGTTGGATGCCGATTTACACCGGTTTACCGGCTGAACGGTTCGAACATATGGTGAATATTCCGCCGCTTGAAGCGAAAGATTTTCCGGCCTTTATAGAAGAGTGCAGGAATCGCAATATCACCCTAATAGCGTGGGATTCGAGATTGGCCGGCAGGCCCAATGACCTTTACTACAAAGAATGGGGGCTGGACCGTATAAAAGTACTGGGCGCTCCCAAAGGAGAGCGTGTAGGCCCCTGCCAATTAGTACATGTAATTCGCGAAGGCTCCCCCATTGTGGCCATCTACCGTATTATGCCCGCACCCTGAAGCTAAGATCCGCTATTACCGGTTACTCCACGGCCACGACTTGTTTGACCTCAGGCACTCTTTCCTTGAGGATTCTTTCGATACCCATTGTCATCGTCATTGCAGCGCCCGGGCATCCCTGACAGGCGCCCTGCAAACGAACTCTAACGGTATTATCATCGTCGGTCCCCACCAGCTCGACATCGCCGCCATGCTCCTTCAGGGCCGGGCGAACCTCTTCCATCGCCAGCTTGACCTTTTCTTCAAAACTGTTTTCTGCGTTTGTTGCACCGCAATTGCACTGATCACACATAAAAATCTCCTATGTTTATTCCAAAGCAGTAATTATAGAGATAATTGATTCCAAAGCAAGTAATCTTTCTACGTTTTGAAATTGGGTTTGTTTGGGTTTGTATTGGCTTTGTATTGGGTTTGTTTTGGCTTTGATTGGCTTTGAATTGGCTTTGTATTGGGTTTGAATTGGCTTTGTTTTCCTAATTGACCAAGTGTCCAATTGGTCGTAATCCTTTGTTAATACTTTATTTACGTTCAACTTGACTTTTCGGAAATTGGCTTTGTTTTGCATAAAAAGGTTATTCTTTCGTACGTAATCTTTCGTACTTGTCAGGAGCCAGGGGTCAGGGGTTAGGGATTGGGGGTTAGGGATTAGGGATTGGGGGCGAGGGATTAGGGATTGGAGAGGTAAATCAAAGATTAAAATGTAAAATGCAAAATTGTGGAGGCCCTTCGGGCGGACTTTTATTTTTAGCCGGGTAAAAACGGTTCTTGTTAGCAACAAAAATGTACAAAAAGGCGATTTATTAGTCATTAATACACCAAAATGTTTCAAAAACTGGCTTTTATGATGCAAAATAATGCTTTTTTAGTACTACTGCCGGCATTGACGGCCTCAATCGGCTAAATACTATAAACTAACGACTATATACTAAACATGTCTACATGTTTCAATTATACCAAACTTGCTTAAAATGTTCAATAAAAATCTAACTTTTAATAAAAAATTTCATCTTTCTCACCGCTAAAATAGGAAATTATGCCGGAACTCTTTATATTGACGAGACTTGGAATTTGTGGTTTTTTTCTTGACCTGGGCGGGAAATAAGATACAATTATTTTACTTCAACGATGGAAAAGCATTGACGGGAAAAAATAAGTTGTAATTACTTTAGCGGGACGGAACCCGGAGGATATATCACTTTTTGAAGGGAAGAAAAGATGAGAACTTCAACTTTCATTATTATGTGCCTGATTTCAGCCACTCCTTGTCAAGCCCGAATAATCTACGTCGATGCTAATGCCCTAGGCAATGATGACGGTTCATCTTGGGAAGATTCTTACAACTTCCTACAGGATGCCATTCTTGCAGATGCTACAAGTGGAGACCAGGTTTGGGTTGCTGCAGGGACCTACTATCCCGACCAGGGCGGTGGAAGAACGCCCGGTGACCGAACGGCGACGTTTCCGCTCATCAACGGCGTGGCAATTAAGGGCGGCTACGCCGGTGTCGGCGGGTCCGACCCGAATGAGCACAATATCAAACTGTACGAAACCATACTCAGCGGAGATATTAATACGCCTGATGTCAACTCTGGCAATAGTTTTCATGTAGTCACCGGTAGCGGAACTGACGAAACAGCTGTCCTCGACGGCTTCACCATCACCGGGAGCAATGCCAATGGAGTCGGTCCACAGTATGACCGGGGCGGGGGAATGTATAATAATAACAGCAGCCCAACGGTCACCAATTGCACGTTCATAGACAACTCGGCAGACTATGGCGGCGGGATGTGGAATATTTATGACAGCAACCCAACATTGACCAACTGCAAGTTCATCGGCAACTCGGCTGTCTGGGGAGCGGCAGGAATAAACAATTATGATAGTAGCCCGACATTGACCAACTGCAAGTTCATTGGCAACTCAACTGACCAAAGTGGTGGTGGAATGGCTAACTCTGGGAATAGTAGCATAATCCTCCAGAATTGTACCTTTATAGACAACTCGGCACGCAGTGGTGGGGGAATATTCAATATCAATCTGAGTGATCTTATAACAGTGATAAATTGCACATTCATCGGCAACTCTGCTATCTACTCGGGTGGTGGAATGTGGAACTACAACTCAAATGTAGCAGTGACCAACTGTACCTTCATCGGTAACTCAGCCGGTCGTCCTGGTTACTACTCAGGCGGCGGCGGGATGTGGAACGAGTATTGTAGCCCTACGGTGACCAACTGCACCTTTAGCAATAATTCAGGACAATTGGGGGGTGGGATGTTCAATCTTGTCGGCAATCCCACGGTGACGAATTGCATTCTATGGTACAACAGCGCCTCAGTTGGATCAGCGATATACAACGATGGATCTAGCCCGATTATAACTTATAGCAATGTGCAGGACACAGACCCCTTATTTGTCGACGCTGATGGCGATTATCACCTAAAATCCCAGGTTGGTAGATGGGATGCAAATAGCCAAAGCTGGGTTCAAGATAACGTAACAAGCCCCTGTATCGATGCAGGAGACCCAAACAGTTCAATCGGCTGGGAGCCATACCCCAACGGTGGTAGAATCAATATGGGAGCTTATGGTGGCACAGGAGAAGCCAGTAAATCATATTTTGGAAGGCCTGTATGCAAAAAACCTATTGCTGGTGACGTGAACGGTGACTGTCGTGTTGATTTTCTCGATTTCCGCATCATGGCTTTACATTGGCTACAAGATAATAATGAGTAGTTGCATTTTCCTGTTGTAGCCACACTCTTACTGCTCGGCTTGGGTGCGGTGGTAGGGAGAAGAAAACGGTAAAACGAGAGTCAGAAATTATGCTCATTACCGTTGATTTGTACCGAAAGAGGTATATAATACCTTCGAGAATAGCTGCCAAATTAGGTAATCTGTATGCCAGACATCTACAACATTTACTGTGACGAAAGTTGTCATTTGGAACATGACCATCTAAAGGTGATGATTCTGGGTGCGGTTTGGTGCTTGAAAGATAAGGCAAGGGAAACAGCCCAGAGAATTAGAGAAATCAAGGCCAAGCATGGGTTGCCAAAAAGTTTTGAAATCAAATGGACGAAAGTCTCGCCAGCAAAACAAGAGTTTTACCTTGACGTGATAGACTACTTTTTTGACTGTAAAGACCTTCACTTTAGAGGATTGTTCGTCCCTGACAAGTCAAAACTCCAGCATGATGGTTTCAGCCAAAGCCATGATACTTGGTACTACAAAATGTACTTTACCATGCTGAAACAGGTCCTGTCACCTTCACATATTTATCACATTTACCTTGATATAAAAGATACACGCAGCAGTGAAAAAACAGCCATGCTCCATGATGTTCTTTGTACAAATATGTTAGATTTCTCAAGAAAGATTATTGGCCATGTACAAGTAGTACACTCCCAGGAAGTACAGCAGATTCAACTGACAGACTTGCTTATTGGTGCTGTTAGCTATGTCAATAGAGATCTTAAGGAAAGCCATTCTAAAGTTGTCATGGCAGACCGTATAAAGCAGCGTACTGGCTATAGCTTGAAGCTTACAACACTGTTGAAGGAAGAGAAATTCAATCTATTAAGATGGCGAGCTTCGGAGGCTAACGAATGAGCAGTGCACTTGATTGGCTGCCCCCGGTCGTGTCCGTTGATGGCGAATTTGCTAAAGTCGTGTCGGAATTATACAACTTTTTTCACCAAGGCTTTATAGAGAATAAACCCAAGTTAGATTCGATGGATGTTTGGCATGATAGGAAAGTTAAGCTAGGCGAAACCTATGAAGAAGTTTTTTGGCATTTAATAGAAAGGGAGTGGGAATATAACAATCCTGGCGAAAGGACTCTGGACCCAAGGCGTGCAGAGCGTTTGCCATGGTGTTCGCCGGTGATAAACCACTTTGAAGATAAAGCTACTAAGTACTGGATATGCCATGAGAAGGGAAAGTATTTTTGTTATGTGTGGCTCGAAGAATATGACTATATTGTTATTTTGCAAAAACGGACCTTAAAAGCAAAAGTAATTAATGGAATTGAGCTAAAAGAAAGACAAGTTGCATTTCTTATGACAGCATATTACGTAGACGGTGAGTCTAAAAGAAGAAGCTTCAGAAGAAAATATGAAAGAAGAATAACATAAAATGCAATCGCCGCCCTCACGGACGGCGAAAGATCTCCTTCTGCACATGGCAGATGAGTCTATATATATCATACGGCTTTTATCGCCAAAAGCAAGATGAATTCCGCTTATATGTGTATTTTATTTGCTAATAGCAACTTCCTGTATTGAATAGGGTCCCATCACCCACAATTCACGCGCGTAATCAAATTTTTTCTAATTACTTTATAGCCGTTTCTGACTTGTCAAATGTTGATAGCAAAATCGTCGCGCGTCGCTCGTGACCCGTCGCTCGCCGGTTGAGGCTGGCACAGCCGGCATTTTTTAAGCGAAAACCTTCCCAGAGAGATAATAAAAAAGATCTCACGGGGTAAACCGGCGTTTTTAAGCGAAATCCTCAGTTGTCAATCAAGCCATTATGGGAAAGAAAATAACATAGAACTTGCCAAAGGGCAAGTTAATTTAGAAGTTAGAATGCAGAATTTAGAATTATTTAGAATGC
>JBARPZ010000298.1:0-7314 GCA_049643445.1 Sedimentisphaerales bacterium | reverse complement strand
CCCATGAGAATTATGATGATGCTCATAACGGTCAGCAGCTCTACGATAGTAAACGCCGTTTTTTCGTTAGACTGTTTGGCAATTGGCTTCACTTTATTCTCCTTGATTATTGAAGTAAACGCTCTATTTATTTCTTTAGTCTTCATCAGACGCTTAAATTCGTGATAATTGTTATCATCGGCAGGAAAATCGACAGCACGATAACCATAACAACAGCGCCAAGCACAAGAATCATAATCGGCTCAAGCAGGGACATTAACGAGGCTACCAGCACGTCAACCTGCTCGTCGTAGTTGTCGGCGACTTTCAGAAGCATCTTATCCAGGTCGCCTGTTTCCTCGCCTACGGCAACCATGTTGGAGACAATCAGGTCAACGGTTTTGGACTGACGTAACGGACCGGCAAAGGTGTCACCCTGCCGGATAGAGTTGTGAACATTGCCGAGCATGTTGGCAAAGACTTCGTTCCCTGCTGTCTCGCGTGTAACGTTAATTGCATCCAGGATTGGCACGCCGGCGCCAATCAATGTTCCCAATGTTCTTGTCCAACGTGTAACAGCTATTTTAGAGCTGAGTTGACCGAGCACCGGCAGTTTCAATTTGATGGTATCCAGTACCACTCTGCCGGGACGAAATTGTTTTATAAGTCTAAGCAGAAAAATTATTGCAAATGGTCCTGCTAACAGGAAGATCCAGCCATATTGTGTTGCGATCCAGTCGGCTACTGCGAGCACTCCCCGCGTTATCTTTGGCAGCTTGACACCTCCTGTCATTTCAGTCAGAACCGTCTCGAACTGAGGTATTACTTTCCACATCAACATCAATAGAATTGTGAAAGCCGCCGTCAAAACCACGATAGGATAGACCATTGCGCTTTTTACTCGGGCTTTAAGTTTTTGCGCTTTTTCCATAAAGTCAGCAATGCGGGACAGGATTAAATCCAGCACGCCGCCCGTCTCGCCGGCCGCAACCATATTGACAAACAGTCGATCAAAAGCTCTTGGGCATCTGCCCAGTGCTTCCGATAGGGTTGAACCGCCCTCGATGTCGTCGCCCACATAACCAATGACTTTTTTGAATGTTCCCGCTTTTTGCTGGTCCTGCAGAATCCTCAGTGAACGCAAGATAGGCAACCCCGCGTCCTGCAGGGTGGAAAGCTGTCGTGCAAACTGGGCTATATATTTGACTCTGACCTTGCCGCCGGCACCACGCCTTCGTTTTGGCCTCGCAGCAGCCTTTGTGGTCGTTTTCTTGGCTAACCCGCGTGCGTGAACCTTCGTGGGAAAATAACCCATATTTCGTATTTTGCTTACTGCTTCTTTCTGACTCAGAGCCTCTATTTCATTCTTTATTGCCACGCCCTGCGAGTCCAGCGCTTCATATTTGAAAACAGGCATTCCGAACACCTCCTTTAGAATGTAAAACGACAAAAGAAAAGAAACTTGTTATTGATAGCCATTTTCTATTCCGATAAACCACAACAATCCTTTTTGTTTTCTAATCTCTTACATTTCAGTAGCTGTTTCTTTCACAATCTCGTCTATAGTAGTAATCCCATCGTACAATGCAGCCAGGCCGTTATTGCGCAACAGTCTCATGCCAGCCTTTTGCCCGGCCGCACGCAATACATTTGTCGAAGCTTGATTCATGATTAAGTCACGTATCTCATCATTGAATGTCATAATCTCGAAAATACCCGTTCGCCCTCTATAGCCGGTATTATTACACCTGTTACAGCCCCTGCCATAATAAAACTTCTTGCCCTTAATATCATCCGGTGTAAGTGACAATTCCGACAGTTGACCCTCAGTTGGTTCGAATGGTGTTTTGCATTTTTCACATATTTTTCTGACCAATCTCTGAGCAACAATACCCTCGATTGTAGCAGTAACAAGAAACGGCTCAACGCCCAAATCCAGGAGTCGTGCTATCGAACTCGGGGCATCGTTTGTGTGCAACGTGGTGAACACCACATGGCCCGTCAGCGATGCCTGGGCTGCGATTTCCGCTGTTTCAAGGTCACGAATTTCACCAACCAGTATAATATCGGGGTCCTGGCGAAGTATACTCCTCAGGCACCTTGCGAATGTCAGTCCGATATCCGGCTTCATTTGAACCTGAATCAAACCATCAATGTCATATTCTACGGGGTCTTCAGTAGTGATTAGTTTTGTTTCAACGGTATTAAGCTCATTCATAGCCGAGTAAAGGGTAGTAGTCTTGCCACATCCCGTAGGGCCCGTAACAATAATAATACCGTTGGGTTTGTGAATAAGCTGACGGACTAATTCACGATCATGCTGCCTCAAACCCAGTTTTTCCAAATCAAAACTGACCTGACTTCTGTCCAGAACACGCAGTACTACACTTTCTCCGAACATTGTAGGCAAAACACTAACACGCAAATCAACCGGCTTGCCCTGGACCGTCAGTGAGATTCGGCCGTCTTGTGGCAATCGCCTCTCAGCGATATCCAGGTTTGCCATAACTTTTATACGCGAGCTAAGCGCCGCTGCGATGTACTTCGGCGGCGGAACCATCTCATAAAGCACGCCGTCAATGCGATAACGCATCTTGTATTCATTTTCAAACGGCTCAAAATGGATATCCGATGCCTTATCGCGAATTGCCTGCAGAAGAACCAGGTTCAGTAGTTTCTTGACAGGATTCGACTCTGAAAGCTCCTTTAATTCATCCAGGTCTATACTCTGGTTCCTGCCGTCAAATTCCGCAAGGAAAGTGTCTCCTTGTATTTCGCTTATCAACTCGTTGATATTTTCATCGCTTTGCGTCTCATAATGCTTATTCAGAGCATCTTCCACTGCTTTAGAATCGGTTACCTTCGCGGTAACTTTAAAACCCATCAGCGTGCTCAAGTCATCGGTTGCTCTGAAATTGTCGGGATTGTCAAGAACGATTGTCAACTCGTTTCGCTCTTTATTATAGTGAATCGGCACAATATGATATGTCTTTGCCATTTGGGCCGGCACTTTCTCAACTACGTCAGGAGGAATATCAATTTCGCCGAGGTTTACATATTCCATCCCCCGCTGGGCTGCAAGGGCAATTCGCAGTTGCTTTTCATCAATCAAGCCAAGTTCAAGGAATATCTGGCCTATTTGTACAGTCTCTTTCCGCTGTTTCTGGTTTTTCAGGCATTCATGGACCTTTTCTCTGGTTAGAACGCCCATTTTTATGAGTATTCTGCCGAGCGTCCTGCTTCTTAATTGTTCTATGGGGGGGATCTTCCGCGATGTTTCGGTTTTTGCCATCTCGTTGTTACCCTATAATCAATTCATTTTCGATTCTACCCTATTATATAACATTAAAGTCTTTTTTACAAACAAATTACAAATTAGACATCTGGTTATTAGGACTACATTTGCGCTACGTCCTCGTATTCCAGTTTAGCTTTAGCGACCTTACATCTCGTCCTTAAACTATTAGCCCGCTGGAGCTTACCTTTCACTTTCTCAACTGCGTCGTGCCGAGAAATCATAAGGTCGAGTTCCGTTGACTTGAAGTCGAGATATAAAAAATACCAGCCAAGACCGTCTATCTTGCTGGTATTTTGTACAATCCGGATTTCGCAGGCAATCAGGCCCGAAAAACTGTGCCAAGGTCCTCCATTTCCTTCGTTGCAGCCTTTCTCTTTTCCTTTGTCCTTATGCTTTTGTGTTTAGCGGTAGCTTTATCCTGCAACATGCCTGGCTGACGGCTCTGTACGAGCATTTCATCCAGGCTAATCTTTCCGACGTCATAAAGCCGCCAGAGGTGCTCATCAAGAAGCTGCATTCCCAATTTTTTGCCCGTTTGAATACTTGAATCGATTCGATAAGTTTTGTTTTCGCGTATAAGATTGGCGATAGCAGGAGTTACAACCATAAACTCATAGGCGGCAATTCTTCCTTTACCGGCAGATAAAGGGCAAAGGGCTTGACTGAGAACAGCTATCAAATTGCTGCTTAGCTGAATGCGAATTTGCTCCTGCTGGTTTACAGGGAAGACATCAATAATTCTGGTAATTGTGCCTGCGGCGCTTGTGGTATGCAAGGTACTAAAGACAAGATGGCCGGTTTCAGCGGCTCTAATAGCGGATTCGATGGTTTCCAGATCCCGCAATTCACCTACGAGAATCACATCAGGATCCATTCTCAAAATTCGTCTCAGCGCCTCGCCGAAGCTCGGGACATCAACACCAACTTCCCGCTGATTAATAATGGATTTTTTGTGCGAGTGATAATATTCTATCGGCTCTTCGATGGTAATAATATGGCGGTCAAAGTTCTCGTTAATATAGTTTACCATACAAGCCAGGGTAGTGGTTTTGCCGCTTCCAGTCGGGCCTGTAACCAAAAACATTCCTCTCGGCCTTCGGCACAAAGCGGCGCAAATCGTGGGCAAGCCTATTTCATCAAAAGACATGATTTTCGTTGGGATAAGACGTAGGACCAGCGAGATATTACCTTTTTGCCGAAAAATGGAGACGCGAAACCTTGCTTCATCGCCAAAGGCAAAGCCATAGTCTGTTCCGCCTTCCTCCTGAAGTTCCTGTTGATTTCGGTCAGGCGTGATGCTTTTCATTAAAGCCACAGTATCCTCTGGTTCAAGCACCTTGGTTTCCAGCGACCTGAGCCGGCCGTCTAACCTCAATACCGGTGGCCGCCCGGTTACAAGATGTATATCCGAGCCTCCCATTTTGACACAGGCCTGCAGTAACCTGTCCATATTAACCGTTGCCATTCCAGAATCCTTAAGTACTATTTTGTCTAATCTACTACAACACTCTCTGTCTGCGCTATTTTCGCCACTTCCTCCGGCGTCGTTATTCCTCTGAACATTTTGATCTTGCCGTCCTCCATCAGCGTTCTCATGCCACTTGCTATCGCCGCCTTTTTCAATTCGGTAGAAGGTGCCTTCGTAAAGGCCAACTCTCTCAACTCGTTGTTCATTTCTACCATCTCAAATATGGCGACTCGGCCTTTGAAGCCGGTGTTCTGGCACTGGTCGCATCCTGTTCCCTTGTAGAGGGGTTGTTTTTCGATATCTTCCGGACTAATGTTGAGCAATCGTAAATGGTGCATGTCTGGATTTTCATCAATTGCTTTGCAGTTATCGCAAATGACTCTTACAAGTCTCTGTGCCATAATGGCTTGTATAGAACTGGCTGCAAGGAACGGCTTAACACCCATATCTATCAGACGTGTAATTGCACTGGCAGCATCATTGGTATGCAGCGTGCTGAAAACAAGGTGCCCCGTGAGCGCCGCCTGAATTGCAATATCCGCGACTACGCCATCGCGAATTTCACCAACGAGTATGATGTTCGGAGCCTGGCGCAGCATTGACCGCAGAATTCTTTCAAATGTCAAACCGATTTCTTCTTTTACCTGGACTTGATTCATCCCGCTGAAATTGTATTCTACAGGATCCTCAGCGGTAATAATCTTCGTGTCCGGCTTGTTAAGGGCCTGCAATGCTGCATACAGCGTGGTGGTTTTACCGCTGCCCGTTGGGCCTGTAACTAAAAAGATGCCGTTAGGCCTTTTGATTATCCGCTGAAATCGCTCATAATCATCCTGTTCAAAACCAAGGGCCCGCAGACCAATGTTGACCGCATCCGGACGCAAAATTCGCAAAACTATACTTTCTCCATGGTAGCCCGGAAGAGCTGATACACGAAAGTCGATATCCTGGCCTCCAATTGTACGCTTAATTCTGCCGTCCTGCGGCAGTCTTTTTTCAGCAATGTCCATACCGGACAAAATTTTAAAACGTGTAGTTAACGGGGCCTGCATATTCTTGGGGATGTTGTCTTTTTCCAGGCAGACTCCGTCGACACGGTATCGTACGCGTACTCTGTCGGTCATTGGTTCGACATGGATATCACTGGCCCGCATATAGTAGGCACTATCTACTATGAGATTTACCAGCCTGACAATGGGACCGTCGTCAATACCGCCTGCCGCTTCAGCACGAAGGGCCGCCGCTTGTAACTCCTGACTGGCCTCGGCAAGTTCAGCGGCAGTCGCATCAATGCTGTGTCTCAACTTGTCATCCTCTTCTTTTGTTCTACTGTCAAAAGAATCCTGGATGTAGGAGCGAATCTTCGAAGGATTCGCAAGGCGGCAGTCCAATTCGGCATTCAAGCGAAACCGAACGGCATCCATCGCTTCTAAATCCAATGGGTCGCTGATTATCAGTTTTAACTTGCCATTATCCATACCAAGCGGCAAAACGTTGTGCCTTTTCACAAAGTCTTCCGGTATAATCTTTAATGCCTCAGGTGAGATGGTAGTCTTGTCCAAGCTAACATATTCTAACCCGAATTGCCTGGCAATTGCTTTGGTTAGAGTTTCTTCATCGAGCAGGCCCGCTTCGAGCAATACCTGGCCAAGCCGTTTATGATTGGCTTTTGAAGTCTTAATGGCATTGACAAGTGCCACTTTGTCCACCAGCCCGGCTTTGTAGAGTATTTCACCTAAATGTCTACGTTTTTTTGCCACGTGTGCCCCAATAATTTGCTACTATCTCCGGCAACTCTCTATTATATCATTATAAAACCAGTTAGTCAATACCGCATTTTAGCCGGAGCATATTTAGAGCCGTTTGTGCTGCTCGAAGTCGTACGGTATCTCTACCGCCGAAGAAAATAAAGCGTTTAATTTCACACCCATTATCGGAATCGATGCTAATATATACGAGTCCGGCAGGTTTTCGTTCGCTTCCGCCGGCAGGTCCGGCTATACCGGTTATTCCGATTGCAAAGGTTGTCCCTGCTCTTTTTCTGGCGCCTTGAGCCATAGCATGGGCAACCTCTTCGCTGACAGCGCCGTGTTTTTCAATCAAATGAGCAGGTACGCCAAGTTCGCTTATCTTAGCGTCGTTGCTGTAAGTTACCCAGCCGTGTGTGAAGTATCTGCTCGCTCCGGGGATGTCGGTCAGCAGCTTGGCTATAAAGCCGCCCGTGCACGATTCAGCTACAGCGATTGCCTGTTTCTGCTGAGCTAATTGTTCGCCCACCACTTCGGCCAAAGTCTGTTCCTCTGTACCGTATACCAGCTCCCCGAGCTTGTTACGGAGGGATTTTTCGTCTTTTTCGGCCATCTGTTGTGCCAGGATTTTATCTTTCGCCGTTGCGATAATGTGCAGGGTAATTACACCGTGCTTGACCGTGCAGTTGATTAACGGGTTCCTGCCTCGCTGCATAATATCACCGAGCGATTCAGCGATATTCGATTCGCCTGTTCCAAAGCATCTTAGTTTTCGCATGACCACAGCCTGCTCGATAGACAGCCTTTTAAGCTCCGGGAGA
>JBARPZ010000297.1:0-8399 GCA_049643445.1 Sedimentisphaerales bacterium | reverse complement strand
CCACATCGCACGATGTTTACTTCGGGACGAGCAATCCGCCGACGTTCATACGCAACCAGCCTGATACAACATACGAACCCGGCACACTCGAAATGGCAACGACGTACTACTGGCGTATCGATGAGGTCGGTGCATACGGCACAATCACAGGTGTGGTCTGGAGCTTCAGGACTGCGGGGGGAGGGCCGGGCTAAGTGCGGATATCGGATAAACTCAAAAATAAAGCATCAGTAAAGCATCGACTTTAGCCTGGTCATCGGAAACCTTCTTCCGGGACAGTCGGTCACGCGTGCTCCGGGAGTGGTTCCATGACCGTAAATTCGGCTTTTCGGAATCCTGTACCGGTTTTGCAGAAACCGAACCAACTTCACAAGAGACTGCATCTGTGGTACAGAAGGCGATGTGTAGTCGAAATTACCCACAAGGCAGATTCCTATCCCTTTTTCGTTCCCCCAGTTGTTAGGTGTCTTACAATGTGCCCCCGTAATCTGCCCTCGCCAGCGAAACGTGACCTCAATCTGGCCGTCACCACTGTCGCTACCGTTACCTATAACAAAATCGTATGCGACACCATCCCAATGGTTTTCCTCTCTGTGCTTCTTGTCAAATATTGCCATATTTCCGTTACTCGTTGCCGAGTGATGTACTATGACAGCTTCCCATTTTTTTTCCAACCGTGATGGTGGATACCAGTCTCTGGGGATATTTCTGTCAATATTTCTTGGGGTAGGCTTCGGCTTTATATCTGTAGGCCGGTCAAGGTTGATATCTGTAGGAGGAATGTATACAATCCTGGCCGTTGGTTCTTCATTGGATACGCAACCGCTCAATACAAATAAACAACCGCAGATAATAATTGCTGTTCTAAACATCTTTTAATTGCTTCTCCTAATCCTTTATGGAGCTGCTTTTGATGTGAGCGTAAAAAAACTCCACTGTTGATTATGCCTGTGTTTGGATCTCGCCTTTTGTCGGATTCGGCTTTTCTTTATATTTGACCATACACACACTATTACCGTGTTCGTTGAACTCAACCGCATCCATGTATGAGCACATAAGAAACAATCCCCTCCCTTCGGGCTTGTAAAGATTTTCACCATATCGCGGGTCCGGCACAACTGCCGGGTCGAACCCATCACCCTCATCCGTCACAGTAACTTCAATCTTGTCCGGGGTCACCGAATAGTCAATTTCAATCCCTTTGGCAGGGTCCATTTTATGACCGTGCCTGACCGCATTGATAAAAGCCTCCTCTAATGCCAGATGCACGGCAAAAATATCTTCTTCGCTGAAACTGTTAGCTTTGAGCACAGATAGAATCCCCTCGCGCACGGAAGTAAGAGCAGATGATATACTCTCCACAACCATTTTGTGACTTATTGGTGTTTCTGACGCCATAAAATCATTCCATCCCAAAAAGCTTCTGCAAAGGGCCTGCGAAGGTAAGATTATACCTCAAATCATTAGTAATCCCATACTCCAAGTTATCGGACAATCTTTACCCTTATGAACGCCGAAAGGCGTCCCCAAGCGGACAATGCAAAAAGCTTTCACTTAATCTGTGCCAAGCAGACTTTCGGTTGCACTTTTAACATTTTCGTATATATCGAAAATTTTGTTCAGACGCGTTATTTTAAAAATTTCGTAGATCCTTGGGCTTATATTACAAAGCCTCAATTGGCCCTCCCGCTCATAAACCTTTTTGCTGATTCTCATTAAAAGTCCCAAAACAGCAGAGGAAAAAAATTGGACATTACAAAAATCCAAAATCAGATTTACCCGCTCTGCTTCTTCGATCACAGACATAACAGACACTTGAAGCGACTGAATGTCCATCTCTTCGAGGATTTTCTCGTCGACAAAAGTAACTATCGTTGCATTCTCGGCATACTCAACACTTATTCTTGGC
Organism: Sedimentisphaerales bacterium; assembly: GCA_049643445.1. Classification (GTDB taxonomy): domain Bacteria; phylum Planctomycetota; class Phycisphaerae; order Sedimentisphaerales; family Anaerobacaceae; genus CS2-K091. The sequence continues at coordinate 6,490 of JBARPZ010000297.1, read as the reverse complement.
TTAATATCAGCCATAATAGTCTCCATACAAAAATGTAGTCCTGCGACGAAATCTTATGTTAGAACTGCTCGGATGTCAAGCTTTTTGCACATTTAGAAAAATTTTTAGAATTTTTTTCTACTTTTTATGCATTTTATAGAGGAAAATTCCCGCAATCTAGGGTACATAGTAGAACCTGACTGAGCAAAGGCATGAAGAAAAATTAAGTGCTCAGGCCTAACAAGCCTGCTAAAAAGCATAGCTTTCAAATTTAATCGAAGGATAGAAAATACCACATATAAAGGTGCACAAGTCATAATTACACACGTCATAACTCCTCTTATGCTCTTGTGCTCTTGGGCCCTTACGAAATGCATATTAGCGAATTTCAAAGTATAATTTCCAAAAAATACGGAAAGCGGGACCGGCAGAGGGGAATTCCTGCCACCTTTATGTGGTTTATTGAAGAAGTCGGTGAGCTTGCCACCGCCCTGGCTTCTAACGACCAAAACAACAAAGAGGAAGAATTTGCCGACGTTTTTGCCTGGCTCTGCACCCTGGCGAATATAAACGATGTGGATTTGGAAAAGGCTTGCGATAAGTACACCGGCAAAAACGTCAAAGGCTTCAAACCCAAATAGCAAATAGCTTCCTTTTGCTGTTAACTAAAACCTATTCGCTTTCGGTGCCCCCCGCCTACTGTTTCTCGTCGCCAACTTCGTCTGGATGCTGAATCCCTTTGCCCGCATTAGCCGCTAACAACGCCCGGTAGAAACACCACGCCAAACCGCCGATGATGATTAGAAAAACCACCGCAAGGATTATATACGAAACTCCGCTCAACTTGTCCCGAATAGGCATCGTTTCTTCACTTATTTTCGCCCCTCCCTTCAGGCCAAGCAATATCACCGCGACAAACGCGCTCACATCCATAGTTGCCAATATCCCCGCCCATCGCGCAAACCACGATACTTGACTACTGGATGTATTATGCTTGTCCACGAGATGATTGCTGAGCCCCATCGCAACAATCCCGACCGCCATCAATAACCAGAATACCGGATTCGCCAGTTCACTCTCAGCCGCTTCCGGGATTGAGGAACCAAGCAAAATAACCAGCAAACCGGCAGCCGGAATTAACGCCAGTAAAAATGCCAGCACGCCGCCACGACTGCCCCTGATACCAAAATCCACCTCTTCACGTCTTGTGAACTCAACATCACACCGGCCTCTCACCAAACTCAGAATGACCGCAAAGACAGGTACAATCGCCACAATAAACAGCCCTACGCAATTTGGCAGCTTCCACTCACCTGCAGGAGTCCTCAACAAACCTCCCTCACTGTCGTAAATATTTAGCCTGCCCCCCTCTTTCATGATAAGGTACTTGTTCTCCTCATCAGTAATCCGCCAGTTCAAACCCGCCTGTTCAACCGTGAAAGCTGCCTCTTGTGAAATTACGCTCCCGTTATCTTCAAATTCCTTCCGCAGCTCTTCAGAAATCACGCTTTCATCCAGGGAACTCTGGTATTCTGTCTCAATTCTGAACAGATATCCGCCGCTGATATCATCGAAAAGCTGCCAGAAGAAAAGCGTACCAAGTAATATTGGAATCACCAGGCGAATCAGATAATCCCACCATCTGCCCAACTGCCAGTCGCTGCGGCTGTTAGCATGACGCCTCAGTTTACCAACTCGCCACAGCCAACCTATAACAACGCATTCCAGCAAACCCATAAACGCGATGCCCCACGTCCCGTTCACGAATCCGTCGATAGTACCAAGCCAGTTAAATCCCGCCTTCGTCACAAACAATAAACCGAAAGTAAAGCCAACCACGGTCAGCAATGGAAGAATAATGCTCCTCCGCCATCCCGTCTTGTCGACAATACTGGCAAGAATAGATTCGGTCATCGAAAACGCCGAGTCAAGGCCCAGCGTAACAAGCGCAAAGAAGAAAATAAAGCTGAACCAGGCCGAATATGGAAGCTGCGCCAACGCATAAGGAAACGCCACAAATGCAAGAGAAGGTCCCGACTCGGCCACCTTCTCCACTGTCACAGTATTACCTGCCTGCTGCGTCACAAACGCCATTCCGCCTAACGTAGCAAAAACCGCCAGGCCCGCAACAAAACTCGTCGCAAAGTCAGCGATGCTGATAATAGCGGCATTGTTGTTCAAATCGCTTTTCCTGTGCAGAAAGCTCGAGTAAGTTATCATAATGCCGTAAGCAAGACTCAACGAAAAGAACACCTGGCCGAACGCATAACGCCATGTAATAGGTTTGTAAAGCTCCGACCACACAGGATCCAGATAATAAACCAGCCCTTGCATACTGCCCTCAAGCGTCAGGCCGCGAACTGCAAGGATAAGCAGCATCAGCCACGGAAGCGGAACGGTAAGCCAAACAATTTTGCCGACCAAACGCACCCCTTTGAATATACAAAAGTACATTGCCACCCACGTAATCACCAGAGGCAGCACAATGTTGCTACGGATAGAACCAAGGTAGAAACGAGCGTCCTCGATGTCAACCTTACCCAGATATGTATCGTTAAAGAATTGCTTGGCGTTCTCAACGCCTTCAATGCCTTTACCCGCCCACGGCAACTCACCACCGTTAAAAATGCCGACTATGCTGTACCACAAAAAGCTGAAACAATAAGCCAGAATCACAGGATAATAAGTCACTATCACAAAGGACAGCACAATCCCCCACCAGCCAACAAGCTCAAAACGCTTGTGACCACGTTTGAATGCGTCCGGAGCCGCACGCTGAGTATAATGGCCGATACTGAACTCGAGGACCATCACGGGAATACCGACCACAACCAGGGCCAATATGTAAGGGATCAAAAACGCACCGCCCCCATAGCTGTAAAGTTTATATGGAAATCCCCACAGATTACCCAAGCCTACGGCCGAACCCACCGCCGCAAGTACAAATCCGCCTCGCGTTCCCCAGCTCTCCCGTTGCTCTTCCAGAAGCTCAGGTTTCATATTTCGTGTTTCGCAGTCCTTTTGCTCTTGCGCTCTGTCGCTTGCGCATCCTTATCTTCTTCGTCTGTTGTGCTCTTATCTTTAATCCCGAGCAATTCAAGCGTATCACGCTCGATGATGTTTTGAATATGGCCACGCGGGACCGTCGGCAAATTCGTATCGGCCAACCGCATTTTGAAGCCAAGCAACACCTCTATGCACTCCCCCGCCTTGCTCAGGGGAAAACCGCTGCCGAAAAGCAGCTTATCCATCACACCTCGCTCCGATGCCGCCATCACCATATTGTAAATCTGCCAGACATTGCGAGGCCGTATCGTCAAATCCGCATACACATTTTTGTGTTTTGCAACCATGGACAACGTCTGCTCAACAAATGGTACGCCCATAGTGCCAATAACAATTTTCAAGTCTGCAAAGCTCCTGGCAATCTCATCCAAAAGGTAAGGCTGAGCATAACCAAGAACAGCGTCCGCCTCCATGGAGGCTCCGCCATTATGAAAGAAAACTGGCAGGCCAAGTTCTTCAGCCGATTCGTAAAATTGCATCGCCCGGCTGTGTGTCGGGTGAAAACCACATCGGCTGCAATACAGCACCATGCCTTTAAGTCCCAATTTATCTCTCATAGATGCCAGATGTTTTACGCCGACGTTATCTTTGCTGGCCTCGACTACCCCAAAACCCACCATCTTTTCTTTATGTTTGCCCACATACCCGGATAACTTCTTATTGACCTCTTCGCTCGATTCCCCGCCCCTGGCCAATACTATGCAGGCGTCCACCGTCTCCGCCGCCTCCAGATGCTCCGATGCACTAATACCATCATCGGCGGCAAAATTTATATGTGTGTGACAGTCAACTATCATTTCCCTGTCCCTTTAATCATTTAGCCACCATCCGTAGCGGCCAATATAACCACCGCTTATATTAGCCCCTCATTTTAACTCCGTCAAGAAATAATATCTCCCTACAATTCTCTATGTCGACATTCCCTGTTCGATGAAGGCCTCAGCACTGGGATTGGATTTCACTAACTCCCTCGACAGATTTTTAATAAATTTCCTCATAATAACAGGTTTTTTATCACTACCCTTCTATTTGTGTGTTTCTCTTGCCGGGTCAGCTTAGTTAGTCACATGACCTTATAAATATAGATTTTTTCGGACATTCCTTCAAGCTTTACTTCGATTTTCCCACAGAATCCCAAAACTCCCTGATTTTCAGCAAAATACCATAGCTTTTTCTTGACCTCTTTGTCCCGCCAATGTAATATTATTCACGGTCGTTAGCTCAACTGGCTAACTCAAAAAGTTGGCCCTTGGCCGTTAAGGATGGGTCTTGGGTCTTGGGTCTTTAATATGGATTGTCCGGTTTGTAAAAACGCGATGATTACACTTGAGCTACAGGAAGTCGAAATCGACCACTGCATCGACTGTGGCGGTATCTGGCTCGACGCCGATGAACTCGAAATGCTCCTCGGTGAACCGGAAAAGGTCAGGCATCTGCTCGACTCATTCAAAACTGCCAATACGTCCACAGAACAACCAAGAAAATGTCCAATATGCATGAAAAAAATGAGAAAAATCATCGTCGGCTCCTCGATACCCGTCCTGCTAATAGACAAATGCCGTAGAGGTGACGGCCTCTGGTTTGACAAAGGTGAATTGCAGGACATCTTTGACAGGGCACAGTTGGACAAAGACAATAAAATCCAAAAATTGTTGGCCGATATGTTCGGCTCCGAACAAAATAACGACAATCAATAACTTATTTTAAAAAGGAGAAAAAGCCATGGATTTAAGCTTAATTCTTGCGATCGGGAAATGGACCTATATACTTGGGGGTGTTGGCCTCGTTATTCTCGTCATCGCGCTTATACTCAAGAAAACCCAGTCATAAAAAAACAAAACCGAAAAAAATTAAATAAAGAAAGGGGGAAAGTATGAGTGTGCTATTTTCTGTCGCAGGCATACTGATTCTGCTCCTTGTTTTACTGGTCGTGCTTGTTCTTTTTGTAATTGGCATCTACAACGCCTTGATTCGCCTGCGAAATCAGGTCAAGAATGCATGGTCCCAGATTGATGTCCAGCTAAAGCGACGCCACGACCTGATTCCAAATCTCGTCGAAACCGCAAAGGGCTATATGAAGCACGAGCGTGGGACTTTTGAGGCCATAACAGAGGCCAGAAGCAAGGCCATGGGAGCAAACACCGTCTCCGAAGCCTCAAAAGCCGAAGGCGCTCTCGGAGAAGCCCTCAGCAAGTTTATGCTCGTCGTTGAGAACTATCCTGACCTCAAGGCAAATCAAAATTTCCTTGCGGTTCAGGAAGAGCTGACCGGCACAGAAAACAAAATCTCGTTCGCAAGGCAGAGCTACAACGACCAGGTCTTGTTCTTTAACAACAAGATTCAGATGTTCCCGTCCAACATCATTGCCAACATGTTCAGTTTCACAAAACGCGATTTCTTCGAGATTGAAGTTGAGGCCGAACGCGAAGTGCCAAAGGTAAGCTTCTCTTAAAACTGTGGCTGGGCAAAACGCCTCGTAGGTACGTTTTGTTCTATTTTATAGGTCGCAGATAAGAGAAGAGCTGCGGTTCACGAACGACGAGTCACAAACAATGTGGGAATTAATACGAGCAAACAAAAGGAACTCTATCCTGTTGCTTCTGGCAATGGCCGTCTGCCTGTTACTGCTCGGCTTCATCATTGGCATGGGCGTCTTTGGTATTGAAGGCGGCTTTTTCGGCCTCATTATCGCCACGGTAATCTGGCTAATTCTTACCGCCGTCAGCTTCTCAAGCGGCGACCAAATCTTCTTGGCTGCCAGCAAAGCAAAACCCGTCACCCACGATGTTCATCCACAGCTATTCAACATCGTCGAGGAAATGAAAATCGCTGCCGCCCTGCCCGCAATGCCAAAAATTTATATCATCAACGACCCCGCACCCAATGCCTTTGCAACCGGCCGAAGTCCCGAAACCGCATCCGTCGCCGTAACCGCAGGCCTTTTGGCCCGCCTCAATCGCGATGAGCTCCAGGGAGTTATGGCACACGAGATAAGTCATATCCTGCACCGCGATATCCTCTTCGTCACACTCGCTGGAATAATGCTCGGCTCAATCGTCTTACTCTCGCAGGTCTTTCTCCGCGGAATGTTCTACAGCTCAATGGGAGGAAGCAGCAGAAGGACTTCATCCGGCGGCAAAGGAGGCGGACAGGCTCAGATTGTTATGCTCGTAATCGCAATAGTTGCTGCCATTCTCGCCCCCTTAATGGCGTACTTGCTGTATTTTGCACTCTCAAGAAGGCGCGAATACCTCGCCGACGCAGGTGCCGCCCGTCTGACCCGTTATCCCGAGGGACTCGCCGGCGCCCTGGAAAAAATCGCTAATGACAAATCCCCACAATTAGCTTCTGTCAACAAAGTTACCGCCCCGATGTATATTGTCAATCCCTTCAAGAAAAAGAAGCAGATGAAATTGTCCGACTTGACCAGCACACATCCGCCCAT
>JBARPZ010000296.1:0-35762 GCA_049643445.1 Sedimentisphaerales bacterium | reverse complement strand
AGCTTCTGCCTGGGCTGTCTGTTCGGCTTCGAGCCGGGCTGCAGTTTCGGATTCAGCCTTGGCCTCTGCCTCGGCCCTTTCGTCGGCTTCGGTTCTGGCCTGCTCCTCTGCCTTCAATCTTGCCTTGGTTTCCGCCGCCAACCTGTTTTCCGCTTCGCTCAATGCTACGGCATTCGATTTCGCCTTTTCCTCGGCCTGAACTCTGGCTTCTCGTTCAGATTGCGCCTTCGCTTCGGTCTGTACTTTTTCCTCATCCAGTGCCTTTAGCTTCTCCTGAGCTTCTTGTTCGGCTTCGAGCCGGGCTGCAGTTTCGGATTCAGCTTTGGCCTCTGCCTCGGCCCTTTCGTCGGCTTCGGTTCTGGCCTGCTCTTCTGCCTTCAATCTTGCCTTGGTTTCCGCCGCCAACCTGTTTTCTGCTTCACTCAACGCTGAGGCATTCGATTTCACCTTTTCCTCTGCCTGGACTCTGGCTTCCTCTTCAGATTGTGCCTTTGCTTCGGCCTGAACGCTTTCCTCGGCCAGGGCCTTTATCCTCTCCTGTGCCTCTGCCATCGAAACGGCATGTGACTTGACTTGTTCTTGTGCTTCGGCCTTGGCAGTTGCAATAGCCTCGGCAGCTTCAGCTTCCACTCTTGCACGTTCATCGGCCTCAGCCCTCAGCTTCTCTTGAGTTTTGATCCTTGCCTCAGCCTCCGCTTGTGCCCTTTCTTGTGCTTCGGTTCTGGCTTCGGCTTCTGTCTGAGCCCTCGCTGTGGCCTTTGCTGCTTTTTCAGCTTGGAGCGTCAATCTTTTTTCTGCCTTGTGAACTGCCTTGCGATAGAATTTTACCTGCTCCTGCGCTTGAGTTTTTGATTCGGCTTCGCTATTTGCCTTATCCTCCGCAAGTTTCAATGAATCTGCAGAACTGCGAGCATTATCCTCAACCTTAGTCAGCGTTTCTCTGACGGCTGTCAGCTGTAACTCTAATTCCGTTTTTGCCTTTCGTTCTGCATCGAGTATTCCTTTGAGCTTGGCCTTCTCTTTGACTTGGGCCCTCAGCTTTTCATTTGTCTCTTCCACCGCCCGGGTGTACGATTTCGCATTTTCTTCGGCTTCTGCTTTGGCAGTTGCGATAGCCTCAGCAGATTCGGCTTCCACTCTTGCTCGTTCCTCAGCTTCGGCCCTGAGGAGTGCCACCATCTTAGCGGTCTCGGTTTCTGCCAGTGATAGCTGTGCCTGGGCTTCAGTCCTTGCATTAGCTTCTGCCCGGGCCTTTTGTTCGGCTTCGAGCCTGGCTGCAGTTTCGGATTCAGCCTTGGCCTCTGCCTCGGCCCTTTCGTCGGCTTCGGTCCTGGCATTATCTTCTGCCTTCGATCTTGCCTGAATCTCTGACTCCAGTTTCTCTTGTACTTCACTCAACGCTCTGGCATAGGACATTGCCTTCTCTTCCGACTGTGCCATGGCATGAGTCTCAGTCTGGGCCCTGGCTTCGGCTTCGACACGTTCCTGTGCTTGAGCCTGGGCCTCCTGCTCGGCTTTCAATCTTGCCTTGGTTTCCGCCCCCAACCTGTTTTCCGCTTCGCTCAATGCTGCGGCATTCGATTTCGCCCTTTCCTCGGCCTGGTCTCTGGCTTCTCGTTCAGATTGCGCCTTAGCCTCGGCCTGTACTTTTTCCTCCGCCAGTGTCTTTAGCTTCTCCTGCGCCTCTGCCATCGCTACTGTATATGACTTGACCTGTTCCTGGGCTTCGGCTTTGGCCATTTCAATAGCTTCGGCTTTGGCCATTTCGATAGCTTCGGCAGCTTCTGCTAAGGATCTTGTTCTTTCCGCCGTTTCGGCTACGAGCCTTTCCGTAGCCTTGATCCTTAGCTGGATCTCTTCTTTGAGCTTTCTTTCTGTTTCAAATCTGGCCTTGGATTCAGCTCTCAGTCTTGCTTCGGCTTTTGATATTGCCTCGGCATAAGCCTTTCTCTCGGTTTTTATCTCGGCCATGGCATCAGTCTTTGCTCTCGCGCATGCCGCGGCCCGAGCTTTGACTTCGGTTCTTACTCGTTCTTCAGCTTCAGCTCTTGCTTTGGATTCGGCTCTTAGTCTTTCATCGGTTTTAGATATTGCCTCGGTATAAGCTTTTCTCTCGGCTTTTATCTCGGCCATGGCATCAGTCTTTGCTCTCGCGTATGCCGCGGTACGAGCTTTGGCTTCGGTTCTTGCTCGTTCTTCAGCTTCAGCTCTTGCTTTGGACTCAGCTCTTAGTCTTTCTTCGGCTCTGGCTATTGCCTCGGCATAAGCCCTTTTCTTACTCTTAGCGGAAGCCCTGGCTTTCGCTTTTGCCTCGACTTTGGCCTTTGCTTTGGCCTTTTTCTCGGCCTTGGCCAGGACCTTGGCCTTGTTCACGTTGATACAGGGGATCGAAGGATGATGAGGCCAGTGCTGCTCTCCGCATATACTACACGTCGGTACGAATCTTTCCTCTTTAGGCTGGACCATTCTCCGATATTTACCGGATTCCGGTTGCCCTTTTCGTTCGAATGATTTGTCGTCAGTAACCATAGGCACGAAACCAGAAATACTGCCAAAACTTTACGTCTTGGTGGCAGCTGAGTAGTGAAGCAGTAACCCTTTTCCAGTACGCCAAGCTACCATTTTAGGTTCTGTTCTTCAAGTACAAAAACTCTCAAAAAAACGGTGCACAACATAATTTAGAGTATCCGCTCGAAGAGGCTGCTTGACATTACAGGCAGGATACTTATAATCTGCTCGTATTACAAGAGACATATATGGAATATAGATGACAAACAACGAGGATGCGTTGAAAATGGACCCAAATCGGCCTTTGCATTATGATGCTCTTAACCTTGAGAGGTATATAAAGGTCCTCAAGACTCCTTTCAATGAGGTCTGTCGAGTCCTTGGCTTGGAAAACGAAGAGCCAAAAGACGTTATAGAGGTCGAGAACAGCGTCTTTATGTTTGATTCTGACCAAGGCCACCTGTTCAGCGGGGCAGTGGTCCTTGATAACACGTATGGCTTCTTCGGCATCAAAATCGGGGCAAATTGGCTCGAAACTGCTGAAAAACTCGAATCGCAGGGATTCATACAGGCCCGGGACTCCGAGCGATTCACAAAGCCCGGCGAAAATTTTGGCACCAGCGTGTACTTGTACCTCGATTCCGATTCCGGCGAGGCGAATGTACAGCATTATTCTGTTTGTGTACGCTACGGCTCCGAGCCTTAGCCGCGAATGCCGGAATCCATTTTATATAGCCCCCAGTCCTGTGCTGGGAGGATTTTCTTTCCCTTCATCATTCGAAATTCCTTATTCTCCCATGGGGGATGGCCAAGCCAGATATTCGATATTCATTCAACGTCATTCTGAGCGCAACGAAGTGAAGCGAAGAATCTCAATTTTGTTTAGCCCCTCAAATTTATTTGGGGGGTCATCCTTCGAATGTTTGATTTTTACAATTCCCTGCCCGAATCCCTGCATGTCGTAGGCAGGGACCCAGGATAGCTGAGCGTTATCTCACTGGGGTGTAATCCGTGCCAAAAAAAGCACTTTTTGCATTTTTAATCTTGATTTTTGATTTATTTATGTTATTCTCCCCCCATAAAGGCTTGATTGACAACTGTGGATTCTCCGGAAAAACGCCGCCTAAATACTAACAACTGGCTCGAAGGCGTTGAATAGATTATAGGCTTGGTTGCGGTGAAGGTGAGCAGGAGACAGCAATAATCTTTTTCTTGACTTCCTGCTCCGATAGGTTTATAATAAAAGAGATTTTTGTTGGAGTTAAGAACAATGCGGAACCTAACTCTTATATCTGTTTGCCTGCTATTAGCCATTCCCTGTCAAGCGGAAATAATCACTGTTGATGACGATGGGCCTGCAGATTTCAACAACATTCAGGCCGCAATCGATGATTCCAACGACGGCGATACGATTATTGTGGCTGACGGGACTTATACGGGGCAGGGTAATCGGGATATATCTTTTATCGACAAAGTGATAACGCTGCGCAGTGAGAATGGACCTGACAATTGTATTATCGATTGCAACGGCAGTGAGTTCGATCGGCATAGCGGATTCTATTTTATCAATTGCGACGATTCTAACACAGTCCTGGATGGCTTTACCATTACAAACGCTTATCAAAATATCGGTGCTACAATCAACTGTGACGACAGCAGCCCCACAATTATCAATTGCAATATCAGGGGTAATTTTGCTTTGGATGCAGGCGGCATTTTTATTGGTAATTATAGCAGCCCAAGAATCAGCAACTGCACTATAGCCGGCAACTCAGGTGATCTCACCGGTGGAATTGGCTGCTTCGGGAACCCTATGATTATCAACTGCAATATAATCGGGAACGTGGACCGCCTTGGTGACGAGGGGGGAATGCGATTTTACGGGAATAGTAGTGCGACAGTCGCCAACTGTATTATACGCGACAATTCGGAAAAACAAATATCTACGGGTATTGGCACCCACGTATCAGTTAGCTATAGCAATGTTCAAGGCGGCTGGGGAGGCGAGGGGAATATCGACGCAGATCCATGTTTTGCATTTGGTTCCGATTACCATCTTATGCCGGACTCTCCCTGTATCGATGCGGGTACAAATAATCCGCCCGGAGGACTTCCAACACATGACCCCGATGGAAACGCGCGACCGCTGGACGGAGACGGAGACACCAATTCAATAGCAGATATTGGTGTATATGAATTCAATGCCCAAGAGCCTTTGATAGCCGTATCACCAAAGTGGATGGAACTTCCCATTGCGAGAGGTGGAACGTACCCAAATGACCAGATTTTGTCAATTCGAAATTGCGGGGGAGGTACATTAGTATGGCAGATTACTGAAGACTGTCCATGGGTTGAAGTTAGTTCGACAAATGGAGAGTCTACCGGCGAGATTGATGATATTACACTGAGTATATACGCATCGGGGCTGCCTATAGGTAAGTACTATTGTCAATTGATGATTACGGCAGATGGAGTACTTAACAGCCCCATCATGGTTGAAGTAACTGTTGATGTTCACCCTGGTGTATTACACGTTCCATCAGAGTATGCTACCATTCAATCAGCGATAGATTCGGCGGTTGATGGGAATGAAATTGTTGTCTCTCGCGGTACTTACTATGAAAATATTAACTTTGGCGGGAAAAATATCATTCTGCGATCGACTGAGCCAACGAACCCAAGCGTGGTCACCAACACCATTATTGATGGGAGTAACGTAAGCTCCGTGGTAACTTTCTCCGGCACAGAATCACCCGCCTGCGTTCTCTCCGGTTTCACTATCACAAACGGAAGAAGTAATGGATACTATGGTGGGGGCATCTATGGTAGTAATCCGGACGGAATTGGTACTCTGGCCACAATCCAGTACAATCACATTGTGGGCAATGTGGCAGTTCCAAGTGGTTTCCCAGGTGCTGCTTCAGGAGGTGGCCTCTATGGCTGTGACGGTATTATTCAGTATAATGTCATTTCAGGGAATATTGCCTATGGAGGCGTCGAAAGCGGTAGCCATGGAGGAGGTCTCTTCAGTTGTGATGGGACAATCAGGAACAATATCATCTCAAACAACTCAGCCTATTTTGGTGGTGGTATGTATATTTCCTTAAGTAATCAGATAGTAAGCGGATGCGTTTTCACTGGGAACATAGCTAACTTCAAGGGTGGCGGAGTATTCTGCTATCTCGGTAGCCCAACGTTTATTAATTGCACATTCGTTGGGAACTCGTCTACCTACGGAGGCGGCATATTTAATAATAGCCATTCAAATCTGAACAACTGCATCCTTTGGGGCAACACGCCTGAACAAATATATGTCGATGGCGGCGTATCAATGGTAACATACAGCGATGTGCAGGGTGGCTGGCCTGGACAAGGCAATATCGAAGCCGACCCATGTTTCGCAGATCCGAATAATGGTGATTATCATTTGAAGTCGCAGGCGGGCAGATGGGACCCAAATGAACAGAACTGGGTACAGGATGACGTTACAAGTCCTTGCATTGATGCGGGTAATCCTAATTCAGATTGGACGGTGGAATGGTGGCCGCACGGCAAACGAATCAATATGGGTGCTTATGGCGGCACGCCTGAGGCAAGCATGTCTTTGTCGGATGCAGGTAATATTGCAGACTTGAATACTGATGGCTGCGTAGGTTACACCGATATGATGCTGCTCACGTATAAATGGCTTTATGAGGCAGTTCTTTTGCCTGAAGACCTCGATAGAAATGGATTTGTTAATTTCACCGACTTTGCCATTTTTGCTGAAAATTGGCAAAGTATACCCGGTCTTGCATACAATCCGAATCCCGCTGATGGCGCTACGAATGTCGACATATACGCTGATATGAGCTGGACGGCTGGTCTTGATGCCACATCGCACGATGTGTACTTCGGTACGAGCAGTCCGGGTATGTTCCAGGGCAACCAGAGTGACACGACTTTCGACCCCGATAAAATGACATCTGGTACGACATACTACTGGCGTATCAATGAGGTTGGTCCCTATTGCACAATAACGGGCACCACCTGGAGCTTCAGGACTTTTGGACCGACACCGCCATAGCCACCCATGCTGCCGCCCATCATGCCCAAATACACACCCACGCCGCGTAAAGCTCGCAGAATGGACGTTCTCAACTTGAAGGGTGTCAGAGCCTTATTATCAAATACCAAACACTGAAACAGCCGTAGAGGCTATCTGGGGAGCAGGAATGGGAATTTAGAATGTAGAATTGGCGGCTAAAAAAAGTACTTTTTTTTCATTTTTTTCTTGTCTATTGTTTGGTGTTCTGTTAATATGCTTGTATGTTTGCCGGCAGGCAAATATGATACGCCAGTAGGCACCGGATTTAGCGGAGAACCGCAAGTCGTAAGCCACCGAGTGGCAAGGACATAGAGCCAGTAGGCCCAAGTCAAATTTAATCGTTAAGGATTGCCCTATGGCTAATAACTACCAACTTTTGACAACTGACAACCGGCAACTGACAACTGTCATGAACAAGTACGAAAGTTTACGTACGAAAAAATAAACTTTTTATGCAAAACAAAGCCAATTTCCAAAAAGTCAAGTTGTACGTAAATAAAGTATTAACAAAGGTTTATGAAATAATGGACACTTGGTCAATTAGGAAAACAAAGCCAATTCAAAGCCAATTCAAACCCAATTCAAAGCCAATTCAAAGCCAATTAAACCCAAAACAAACCCAATTTCAGTGTTCAATCATGTTAAACAGCGCAATCTGCAGCGCAAATACTTCAACCGGCCCGCCGAATTGGCGAGAATCGGCGGATACATACTACGACGGGAAAAACACACTTGTAAAGTGCTGTGAAATGGCTATGATAGTCCCTAATGTGGCCTATACGACTTTTTGGCCGAAGGGAAACAGTAATTCCCGTAGCAAATGTACATTTGAAGTTGAAACCATTCAGTTAGGAGGAAAACCGTTATGAGTGACATTACTAACAAAAACACGTCACGCCGTGAGTTCCTGAAGAACACCGGCCGAATCGCCGCGACTTCGGCCCTGGCAGCAAGTATCGTTCCTCGCGTTTACGCAGGAGAGAACAATACTATCAAGGTGGCCCTGGTCGGCTGCGGCGGAAGGGGCACCGGTGCTGCCGATAACGCCCTGTCAGTCAAGAATGGGCCGATGAAGCTCGTGGCTATGGGCGACGTCTTCGAAAATCGCCTTAAAAACAGTTACAATAATATAAAGAACAGGCACGCCGACAAGGTAGATGTGCCCGAGGATCGCCGCTTCGTGGGCTTCGATGCTTACAAAAAGGCGATGGATTGTCTCAGTCCCGGCGATGTAGCAATCTTCGCAACGCCTCCGGCATTCCGATGGGTGCATTTCGCGTACGCTGTCAAGAAACGCCTCAATGTTTTTATGGAAAAGCCTGTCACCGTGGACGGCCCGACCAGTCGCCGGATGTTCAAGCTCGGCAAAGAGGCAACAGCAAAGAACCTCAAAGTAGGAGTTGGTTTGATGTCGCGTCACAGCCGGGCGCTCGAGCAACTGGCCAAACGCATCCAGGACGGCGAAATCGGCGACATCATTTTGCAGCGCGGCTACCGGATGCATGGACCGGCCGCATTCTTCCGCTCGCTGCCCAAACCGCCCGGTATCAGCGACCTGCTTTACCAGATACAGCGGTTCCACAGTTTCATCTGGGCAAGCGGCGGGAACTTCAGCGACTTTAACATCCACATCATCGATCATCTGTGCTGGATGAAGAACGCATGGCCGGTCAAGGCCCAGGCCGTGGGCGGTCGCCATTATCGCAAGAGTCCCGAAGGCGTCACTTACGTGGACCAGAATTTCGATACGTACTCGGTGGAATACACCTATGCCGACGGCAGCAAGTTCTTCATGGATGGACGCTGCATCGATGGCTGCACAAATATCTACTCCAGCTACGCCCACGGTACTAAAGGCATAGCGATTGTCTCAAAGAACGGCGACTGTGGAAGGCCCTCCAGCACTTACAGGGGCCAGAAAATGGAGAAGTCGAATATGATATGGCAATCCAATATCAAGCCGGAAGAAAGGAATCCATATCAAAACGAATGGAACGACCTGATGGAAGCCATCCGCAACGACAAGCCCTACAACGAAACCGAGGTCGGTGTCAATACCAGCCTCGTGACGAGCCTTGGCCGCATGGCCGCGCACACCGGCCAGGAAACCACCTACGAACAGATACTCAACAGCGACCACGAGATGGCGCCCGGACTGGACAAGTTTACGATGGATTCTCCTGCGCCACTGCAGCCCGACGCCGACGGCAGATATCCCGTTCCTCAGCCGGGTATAGTTAAAAATCGGGAATACTGATGCTTCATTGCGCGTTCCCGGCTTCTGTTGAATATATGGACGCTGTGTTGCTGTGTGGCGCATGCGTCATTTGAAACGGTAAGCACTCAGAAAGAGCGCCGCTTCCGCCCGCGCTGAAACGGTTGCGGCGCATCGGGCAATGGACAAGCAGTCCGGCTGACCGCCGCTGCGGCGCTACTGTTGGGTCGATGAGCAGAATGCTTGTAGCCCTTTTTTAGTTGCGGTACCAGGGCTTAAACCTGCGGCATGTGAACGGTCGATTAGTTGCAAGGTGGTTCTCTTGCAGCTACTCACTCTTATCAGTCACAAAATAGTAGAGCTTGCCACTAATTTTCTTGCAATATCGGCCTGCAGAATATAGATTACGATAGAATTACTCGGAGAGGTGACCGAGTGGCTGAAGGTAACGGTTTGCTAAACCGTCGTAGGGGTAAACGCCCCTACCGCGGGTTCGAATCCCGCCCTCTCCGTTTTTGGTGCACAGGTTAGTGCAATCAGGTGCAATCTCCTACCTAAATTTACCACTCTCAAGTATTTAAGATTGTTCAAGTTGCCGGCGGTGTACCAGCCTCTAAAACGCCTTTCCTCTGCAAACCAGTACAGCCGAGAACATCCAAGAGAACCAAAAACTACAAGAAAACTTTTGGACGCGACAAAAATGCTGCTTTCTTACTTATAATCCGCGTCCCCTACACGAAGTTACAACAGATTAACGAAGCCTGAGGGAAGAACCGGCCACATTGATGGCCAAAGCGGTTGACACCATATGCAGTACCGTGTATCATAAGACGCGAAATGTGCAGGAGCACTACCTATGATATCAAATGGAAAATCTGATTTGTTTTTCCCTGCGTTCACGGCGCCGGAAACGGTGCCTTACACACATACTAAGAAAACAAGTATCTATCGATTCCATCAAGAATTCAGGAGGCAAACATGACTAAATCTATCGACAAGTCCAATGTCAACCGTCGACAGTTTCTGAAACAGGGTTGCTCGCTGGCCGCGGGCGCGGCCGTGCTTGGCAGTATCGCTCCTGTCGCTTTTGCCGGTGAAGACAACACAATCCGCCTGGCGCTGCTCGGCTGCGGGGGGCGCGGCACCGGCGCCGTCGGCGACGCCCTGTCTGTCCCGAACGGCGGGCCGATCAAGCTGTATGCCACAGCCGATCTCATCGAGGAGAAGATGGAAAGGTCGCTCAAGGCGCTGAGGAAAAAGTTTCCCGACAAAATCGACGTCACCGAGGACCGCAGGTTCCGTGGCTTCGACGCCTACCGCAAGGCCATCGACATCCTCAGACCCGGCGATGTAGCCATGTGTACGACGCGCTCTTACATCCGGCCGCTGCACGTGGAGTACGCCATCCGCAAGGGCATCAATGTGTTTATGGAGAAGCCATTCGCCTCCGATCCGGGTGGCCTGCATCGACTGCTCCTCGCGGGCCAGGAGGCCGAGAGGAAGGGCGTCAAGGTCCTCGCCGGGGTCCAGTGCCGTCACTCTCCGGCCCGCCAGGCGCTGATTAAGAAAATCCGCGATGGCGTCATGGGCGAGATACCGATGATCCGCGCCAACCGCCTGGGGGGCGCACCGTGGCTCCGTAATCAGGGCGACAAGGCCAACAATATGATGAATCAACTGCAGTTCGGCAGGGCCCATCTGTTCTGGATCGGCTCGGGCCACATGGTTGATAATCTGATTCACCAGATCGACGAGTGCTGCTGGATCAAGGACGCCTGGCCTGTTTCTGCGATAGGTATGGGTGGCCGAGTACCACGCAGCGAAGACTGCGGGCAGAACATCGATATCTACTCGATGGAGTATACCTTCGCCGACGGAACCAAGGCTTTCTGTGGTTTCCGCCGAATGAACAAAACCCGCGGTGACTTCGCCACGTACATTCACGGCACCAAGTGTGCGGCACAGTTCTCCGGCAGAACGCATGCCGCTACCGTCCACTTGTTCAAGGACCAGCGTATCGAGAAGGACAACATTGCGTGGACGCCCACAAAGGATGCTCATAGTCCCTGGCAGTACGAGTGGAACGTCTTTATCGACAGTATCCGCAACGATCGGCCGCATAATGAAACAAAGCGTGCTGTCTACTCAGACCTCACATCGCTCATGGGCCGCGCCGCCTGTCATACCGGCCAGATGATAACCTGGGACCAGATAATGAAGTCCAAATTCCAGTTCTGCAACTACCTCGACGACCTTAACTACGACAGCCCGGCACCTGTAAAAGCCGACGAAGACGGACGTTTTCCTGTCCCCATTCCGGGACAATGGAAGGAGGTATGAGGGCGACTACGTTATACTACAGAACTGCCCTAATGCTAAATAGGACATTGGGAAACCAATAAACGGTTTGCTAAACCGTAGTAGGGGTATACGCCCCTACCGCGGGTTCGAATCCCGCCCTCTCCGTTTTTTATGCGCATAGAGATGGCCTATAGTGCCAATTTGTCGGAGAGTTTCCTGTCAGCCGGATTTACAGGAGCGGGGCTACATAATCTTTTCAACAATCACCTGTTGTCCCTCGGCAAAGTGTGCGGTGGCGGTATCTTCCGGACTGATCAGGAGCAGCTCACTTTTAGTGGAGGCTGCGGGTGGACCAGCTTTTACGTGGACGGAGCGCAGCCCGCCGTACCACCAACGGATATGACTGGCATAAAGCAAATCGCCCGGTTCGGCGGCCATTTTGTCCAGTGCCGATTGTGAGAGGACGACGGTGTCTGTACCCGAAAGGCTCTGGTCAATTTTTGTTCGGAGTTGGACTTTTTTGCCGGGTCTTCGATTCGGCTGGCTTCCTTTGAACTGACGCATGGCGTCCATTTGGGTCCCGGCAACGAGGCCTTTCAATTCCGCCTCGGGCTTTGGTTTTGTAAACCACGTTACAGAGATTCCGAGCATACCTGCGGCCAACAGACCAAAGAGGGCCCGCATGAACTTGTAACTATCAGGCCCCATTCCGAAGTCAAAAGGTCCTACGAGGGCATCAGGCCAGATGAAAGAAAGGCCTATCAGGAGGGCCCCGCCGACAATGGTGACAAAGGCGGCCACAGGGGTGTAGCGTTTCCAGGTGATTCCCAGGAGGATCGCCATCAGGACCGGAGGAGTAACGGCGGCGGTAAACATACTGTGCGCCCCGTAAATAGTGTCTTTCATGAATATGGGAACCAGGGCCAGTCCTAAACCAGCGGCACACAGACTCGAAATTCGCGCCACCAGCAGATAGTGCTTGTCACTTTCGCCCGGTTTGAAGTAGGGTCTCCAGATATCGTTGACGAATATTGCACTGACCGCGTTAATAAGTGAATCGGCGGTACTCATCAAGGCCGCCGTCAACGCGGCCAAAACGAAACCGAAAATCCCCGGAGCACAGAGAAAATGGGCGGCCTTGACGAAGGAATCGGAGGCGTTGGTGGCCAGTTCACCATTGTTAACGAGTGCCCTGGCGATCCATCCGCCGCAACTTGTGGCGATGGCGGCCAGCGGTGCCAGAACGAGTATCCAGCAGACAACCATTCGCCGCGAATCCTTGACGCTCTTGAGTGAGAGAAATCGCATGATAAAACCCTGGTGCATGAGCATGAGCGCACCGGTGTTGGCGAGTCCATCCTGAACGTATATGCCGACGAAGCTGAACGTTGGAGGCGCGTTGAAATCCGAAAAAGCATACTTATGTTCCTGCGGGAGCAGCGACCAGAACTGCTCGAAGCCACCCAGGTGATAAATGCCGGCAATAAACAGGCCCAGACCTGCAATGAGCAATATCAGGCCCTGGGCAAGGTCGGTCATAATAATCGCGGTTTGCCCACCAATGTAGACATACAAGGCCACGGCTACAGCCGTTACAACCGCCCCGGTCATCACCTCCCAGCCCAGCAGCGTGTGCAGGGTCCTGCCCAAAGTGATGAGGTTGATACCGATGTATCCAACGATATATAACAGAATAATGAACGTGGCGGCGATGCGTGTTTTTCTATCGAAGCGAGCCTCCATGTACTCGGGAATCGATTGGATTTTCCTGTAATATATAATTGGTATCCACACCAGTACCAGGATTGGCATCCAGAACCAATCGTTGAGGTAGGATTGCGTGCTGCAGATTCCGTATCTGAATCCAGCGGCACTGTACTTAACGAAGCTGTAACTTCCAACAACCGTGGCAACACAGGAAAAGGCAATCAGCCACCACGAAAACCTTTGCCCACCAAAAAAGAATTCTTTTGTGGTGGAGGTATAGCGACCGAAGTAGAGGCCGAAACCAAGCACGGCAATAAAATAACCCAGCATAACGGCATAGTCGAGATTTCCACCGATGGCTTGAGCAATCATAGTGAATCTCCGCTTGCCCATCCGGGGGCCAGGAAAGTAAAGATACATACGATAACCAGCATCAACAGGAAACCTGCGATGAGAATCACAAGAAGACGGCGGTCTTCTGCGATTTTAAGGTCAAGGTACCGGCCGCGCAGACCACACCAGATTCCAACGAGGCATAAAACAGCTCCAATGCCAAATTGGCAAATAATCGGCCAGACTCGAAGCATGTTCACTTGCTGTTTCTCCTGTAGCTGAGATTCAAAGAATCGGCAGCGGTAAGTTATTGGCTATCACGTGATTAGTCCTCGATTTGCTCTCTGAGCCATGCGGGACGATTGGTAGTAATACCGCTTACCCCAAGTTTAATCAGTCGTCTTGCTTCGTCGGGGTCGTCTACGGTCCAGACATAGAGTTTCTGTCCGGCAGCCTTGACGGCATCGACAAATTCTTTTGTAACGCCTGCATAATGAACGTCCAGACCGTCGAGGCCTCTATCCTTAGCCATTTGAACGAGGTTAGGGTCGTGCGGGATCCATTCTTCGGTTTCCTTGACTTTTTCAGTTCCCTTAAGCCAATATGTTGGAACATGGATCAGTTGCTTAGAGCTTGTTACTATTTCTATGTCGAATCCAATAATAACAATTTGAGACATCCTGCCGCTTTCAATGATGAGCCGGCTAAGAACGTGGAGAATCTCTTTTCCGCATTTTATTTCGACATAGAGTTTTCTTTCAGGTGGGATTGTTTTGAGGACATTGGCCAAAAAAGGCAGACGCTCACCGGCAAATTCTTGTCCTTTGAAACTTCCATAATCGAGCTTGCGCAGTTCCCGGGAGTTAGTTTCTTTGACTTTCAAGTCCGTCCCGGTAATGTGTTTTGTCGAAGCATCATGGATTACAACAATGCGATTATCCCTCGACAAATGGACGTCGACCTCGACATCAGCATCTTTTTCCCAGCCGAGCATAACCGAGGCCATAGTATTCTCCGGAGCCAGATATGACGCTCCTCGGTGTGCGATGATTTCGACTGACTTTTTGCAGCCGGACGTGCCGGCAATTAACGAACAGAATAATCCATACATAACCAAATGTCTCATATTATATATCTCATATTAAACGAGGTGACTAATATATGCGAAATTTCTTTGTAAACTACTCTCAAATGAAGTCACCAAACACTCTAAGCATAGAACGCTGTCCAATTTGCTGACAGCCTGATGTACTCACCGACAGCAACGCGATTATAATACCTGATCCGCATTGTGTAAAACCAGAAAACTACGAGAAAGATTTAGAATTATCATACTTTTCCGGCGTCTATCAGCTCCGGCGATTTTTTATAGATGGTGACGTAGTAGGCATAGCCTTCCCTCCGGTGCATCTGTTTTCTACAAGCCTACTTATCCTCTTCTGTGGGAGTTTTGGTCTTCGCGGTGGTGGCGGCATCATCAGCAATTTTTTTCTCCAGGTTTCGTTTCCACTCGTTGCCGAGTTCCTGCACGGTGTGACCGGTAGCCTCCTTCCACAACTCCTCGTTATACCTGCCCTGGCGAGCGGCCGCGTTCAACTTACGCACAATGTCCTTGTCGTACGTTTCGGTGACCCAGTTCAGGAAATTGCCGGAGATGCGATAACTGCTATCGTACCGAGCCCTTGCTATGTTTGGCCTGGTCACTTCGGCACCGCGAGTCTGGGGCTCGTACAGGAACCAACGGATGTAGTCGGCGATTCCCTCCACGAGCCAGCCGGGTGTTCGGGTGGCGTTGGGATCGGATCGCCGCGCCCGGCCGTACTGTTGGACGATATGCACCAGCTCGTGCACGACCGCGCCCTTTGCTTCGCCCTGCAGCTGCCGTCTGAACCAGCCCGCACCACACCGAACACGTGTCCCACTTGCTGCCGCCACACCTTGCATGTTCGGACTGAATGTGATGCTGAGCCTGCTTGGAGCTTGATATCCCTCGCTGGGCAGCATCTTGACGATTTTCGGATACCATTGCTGCAGTACCGGCGCAAGCTCCTTGTGAGCCCACTCTGTAAGATCGGGTGTTTCGGACGTATCTATGGAAATCCGATACTTTCCTCTCTCAGCTTCGAAGGTTTTCCAACTCCGTTTTATGCCCGATGTCGCCACAACCACCGGCGCATTAGGCTCGACTACGTCGATTTCGCTGTAGAACGTGTTGCCGAACGGGTCGGTGCCTTCGGTGCGGGAAATGTCAAAGAGCAGATAGTAATACCTGCCGATGGTGCCGTTGGAGTCGCAGATGCTGACGCCGTACTGCCCGCCGGGTCTTTCCTTCGGTCGCGTATTGACATTCGCTACCAATTTCCACCCACACGTCCTCGGGTCGGTTCCCCTTTTTGGTTGAGAATTAAAATCATCGGCTTTTCCATCGCCGGCATAAAGCTTATACACCTGTGGTCCGCGTGTGTTTGGATGCCACGAATACGTGTTGACCTGCTTGATATCGATTGTGCGGCCCAGGTCAACAAGAAGCCGGCCGCCGTCGGTGCCTGCGTTAAAGAAGAAATTCTCAGACGGCTGATCTTCCTCGAGGGGGATTTTGCCGTCGCTCAGCTTATCGACGTTGCCGCCATTGCGGTCCCTCCTGCCGTCGACGATGGTGAACTTTGCTTTTGTGGCTGCGTCGCTTTTGGAGGGCGAGGGAACGCTCTTAAACTTGAAATCGGGTGTTGCGTATTCGTTGCGGTTATTGTCGGTTAAGATTTTGACCTCGGCGCGAGAGGCCATTGCGAAAATCAGGACAGTTGAAGCTCCGATGATAAATATAACGTGAGATTTCATATAATCCTCCGTTTATTTGGTCTGCGATTTTCCATATAACTTGTATACCCTTCCTCAGCTACGAGCCGGAAAGGAAAACCGTTATCCTTTTTCCTTCACTTCAACAACATAAATCATCGTAGGTTCTCGTGGATGTTCCGGTTTGCGGTCCCGGTTTGGTGAGTCTGTTTCCTGCTGCATATAATGTATATAGCCTTGCGGCAATGGGCCGTGATTGACAGCGCGGACGTGCGGTATCCCGGAATGAGAGGCTTTAGCTTTCTGAAAAGGATATTGGCCGGGTTTGGTAGTGAGCAATTGTTTTCTGGTGAGAACCAACTGTCCTTTTTTGGGGTTTGCATACGTGTAGCTGTACGTTATCAGGATTTTTTTATCATTTGTGATTGAAACTCTGGGAACAGGGGGATTTTGTGGAATCGTTCCCCGGCCCTGAAAATAAAAGCGATGTTTCCAGTCAGTTATTTGAATGATTTTCCATTTCGAATCGACCGGTGTTGCGATATATATTTGATTATTGCCATCCTTATCAAAGCGTGTATAGCCAATATATGGGTGTCCCCGGCCATCCACAGTTAAAGAGCCACCGTTGAGCAATCCGCTTTTCTGCTCAATGTGCTCTACAACATAAGCGTTCTCCGGCGTTATTGGCAGTTTCAAATCATGTCCATCCCAGCCCTTCCAGGAAACGCCATGGTCGAGGCTTTTGGCGTAACAGATATCAAAATTGGTCACGACATCGGGAGTTTGGCGCCAACACCATGCAATGTGCCAGAGGCCATCCTTATCTTCCAAAATACCAGACTTGGGAATTTTTCCGGCTGAGTCAGCTGCGACAACACCAAACGGATAAGCGTTGCATGTAGGATTTCGGTCGCGGCCATTGGTCAGAGCCGGGACAGTCTTTGTCCATTGCCGGGTATCTTCGTTGTAATGGACCAGGATTCGCATCCCATTTCCGCTGCCTCCGTGCCGGTACATAATGTAGATTGAGCCATTGCGGAGTTTCAATACGCTCGGATATGTAACTCTTTCTTCATAGTCGCCGGTCCACTTGTGAATCGGCTGGAATGTGTGAATGTCCGCAGGGGCTTTTGTTCGATAATACCGCAAAGGCGCACAGTGCATATTACCCGTAATGTGAAGATATCCCTTTCGGTCCTGAAACAGTATGACCCGGTTGTGCGTGTCCCATCCAACCCGTTCGGGGAGCCTGGCGAAGTCCCATTTGGTCTCGCTCAGTTTCCTCTTTCCCACGGTCATCTGGTGGTCACCATCATAAAAAGCAATATACTGATATTTGCCGTCCGAAATCAAACATCGACCGCCATTGACCGGATGTGAGGCTAAACCTTTTGCAACCGGAATTTTGCGTATTTGGTTTTCCTCGGCGATGGAAACCACCGCACAACCAGATAGTATGCAATAACAGAGAAGAACGGATATACAGCGTCGTACAAACATATTGAATGCTCCCGGAAACCATTGTTCTCAGGTCAACTGTGCTCAGCTACACTGCTGAGCTTGGTTTTTGTTTAGTATATCATTATTTTTTCAGAATTACAGTAATTTACTGTATACGTTCTGCCGCCGGCAGGGCTTTGGTTCGCGGACTTTTCCTGCTGAACCTGGACAGTCGTTTCCATACTTCGGGCATCTTCGTTTTGATGCTGTGGCGAACAGTGTCCGAAAGATTGGCGCTGCTCATGGGCACACGTTTTACGTACTCTGCCGCAAAGTTGCCGGGGACACGGCCATACTTGTATTCGTAGGTGAACCCACCGTTAGCTGCCAGCTTCACACCGGCCAGGGAAGCGTTAGGGACCGAGATGTAGAACTCGTCCGTTGTGAGGATAGACTCATCGGCCTTGTTGATGAGCAATCCTGCATCGGCGAGGGCTTCATAAAGATGGGTGGCAGTAAGGGCGGCGGGGTCAATGAAGGAAAACTGTTCGAGAATCAAGTTTTTGTAAGGCTCGTTGCCATCCGGCTTACGAAAATTGCGCAGCCGCCCAAACGATGTCGTGATGCTGTCCATCTGGTAAGGGAAATGTGTGCAACCCAGTATTACAGTGCTGATTGGTTCTGAGCCACCGCTGCGGCGGTACCGTTCCATGAGGGACGTGGTATGATAGCGGATGTAGTTCTCTACAGAATTGAGCTGCAAGGTGACAGGTGAGTCGATGTCTCCTAAAAGCCCTTTGGTCTCAAAGCTATATTGTGCAAACAGTGCAGGAACAATGGACGCAGCCTTGTTACCCACAGCCGGCCCGCGATAGTCCACGGTTGCAGCTGCATCGGGCGATGTAATGTATGATGGGTCGGCTTCGATGGCACCGGCAAGGCCGAGGCATCCTTGCTGAATCACTGTCGGCGGCTTGATACCGGCTTCATCGGCGGACTTTGTAATCGCACGCACATAGCCCTCGCTTTTGCAGGTGCCAACGGTGGCTAAGACAGCGACAGCCCCCCTTTTGCCCGGCTGGTTTATAGTCTGAATGGCACCGTCGGCGCCGGCTTCGACGACACCAACGAGGTGAACAGGCAGGTCCCAGTGTTTGAGTGCATCACTTACGGTTTGAAGCCCGTAGGCAGTAGCTGTGTTGCAGGCGATGACGATTGCTTTGACCGGCGGCTTATCGTGGCGGGGATTTGGCGAATCAGCAGAAGGCCAGTAGCGAGAGCCGAGTAGGAAAACTACATCCTTGATGATAAGCTCGCTCAGGAAACCGACCTTTTGCTCGGATGGGTAGTTGCCATAGGGCATGTTTGCCTGGTCGCCGAGGTACACGAAGCGCTCGTTCTCGAAGTCCGGCCGGCCGTCCGGGGCGGGTTCGTGAGTGAGGTTGTTAAATGCGTCGATTTCCAAGATAGCTGTGAGTACTGTGAGGCCGCCAATACCGGAGTCAAATACTCCGATGGGAAGCGCTTTCGTGTCGGTTTCGTAGCAGTCAAAGGGTACGTTAAAAAGTTCTGATTCACCCTGTTTTACCAGTTCAACGAGGGAAGGTGTCGTTTGCCCGGCCTCCTGTTCGCATCGCTCTGTACATGTCGTTAGCAATAACGAGCCAAACATCAAAACAAGGAGTATGGATATTTTTTCTTTCATTGACGTTCCTTGCCTGCAAAATAAGTTGCCACATTACTTTCGATTACATCATTTATGGGCAAACATAATCTCACTCGATACAACCGCTCCCCGCTCGTCTTTTATCGTTAGGAACCAAACAGTGGCTTCCCGGGGTGGCGGTGTTATCACAATAGAGGAGTCTTCGAGATGGCCTGAAAGAGTCTGCCATTTACGCTTGTTGATGGGGCCTGTGCCGGCTGTGTAATGAAGGGCTGCAGAGGCTAATTTCGTTTCTGCTCTGACCTTCGCGCGAATCTTGTTATTGCGGGACTGCGGCCTTAGTATTTTTGGGAGGGGCAGTCCGTTCTTCAAATGCTCATCGATGAAGAAGCCTATTTCGATTGGGGCCCAGCCTTGTTGATGGCCGTGGGGCATATTGACCGTTATCCTGAAATTGCGCTCACTCTTAACCAAACCGTACGTTTTCGCATAGCTGTCGAGTGGATATGCAAAGTCATTAGTTCCATTGACAAAGAACACCGGCATCGAGGCCGAAGCGATATACATCGAGGGTTCCCAGAGCCGGACCCATTTTGCTTTTTGCTTAAGTGTCATTTTTGCGAATTCATTGAGCCAGGTGCTGTTATTGTGCAGGAAGCCACAACCATATACGGGAACAGCCGCCTTAAAACGATTATCCAGTCCCGCAACGATACAGGTCAGATATCCACCCCAACTAATTCCTGTAACAGCAGTACGATTAGTGTCGACCTCATCGAAGCTGCGGACCAGCGAATGGGCCAAAATGACATTAGTGACGGCGTGATAAGTCCATTGGTTTTGGACAGGTTCATCGATAGTTCCAAACTTTTCTTCGTGGCTCTGTCCGGGGCCTCCATCAGGAAGCCGTTTACGGTCAGGGTCGCAACCGGCAAGGTCCATTGCAATTGCAGCGTAACCGCGCTCGGCCCATAGCCGAACCCATTCCTTGAAAGCTGTCCCTCCTCCACCATGAACCAATACTACCACCGGAAAGCTTCGAGGATCCGCGTTGTTTCCATCCAGCGTGGCCGGGCTGGCATAATAAGCAAAGACGCGCGTTGGCTTACCCTTATAATTTTGCCCCTCATAGAAAAGCGACCATATTTGGCCCCCTTGCTGAGACCATTGGTAATGTGGCACTTTGCTCAAGGCAATCAAATCCCATGGTGTAGAAGCCGGCAGGGACTTGGCCGGGCGAATGATATTACTGTCTTGCGGGAGCAGAGAGCACCCGGAATTGGCCAGCAAGAATGTCAAAACATACAAGAACCACTTCAGTCTCATCTTTTGTAAATCCATATTAATGATCCTTTATCAGTTTCCAACAATTCCAACAGAGCCTTCGCCGGAGTAAGCTGCTGCTACAACATACCGTAGATGAAACGTACCTATCTATCCAGTATTGTTCAATATACCGCACTTTTCAAGAAGTTGGAAAGTGATATTTTTTTATTTGTTGCCGAACTGGCCACGCTCTTGCTGCACAGTTTGCCCCGCGCAAATTAAGCGTGAGCCTAAGGTCAATTTGTGCGGGACATCGGTGCGGTGATTGTGAGAAGAAAACACTGAACTGCGCATTAAGTATTGGCACTATTTGTCCTTGACTTTCGGCTTGAAGTGTGTAAAATAATGCCGTTCAAGCCATTTTGTCGAGCAAATATGATACACAAGGAGAAAAACCTTGCTTTTGAATCGGACTTTATCGAATGTTGTTATCACTGTTTGCATCCTGAGCACTTCGCTTTCCACGCCAGCCGCTGACTGGCCGCAATGGGGCGGAACAAATAGCCGGAACATGGTTTCACAGGAGAAGAACCTGCCTGATTCCTTCGAACCGGACAGGGACAAGGCAAGCGGCCAGGGTAGCAACGGCCAGAAGGCAAGAAATGTCAAATGGATAGCCAGACTTGGGGCTTTTGCTTATGGTAACCCAACCGTGGCAGACGGTCGGATTTTTGTCGGCACTAATGCTCAGACCCTGTCGGCTGATCCAAGGTTCGATTTTACCAAAGGTGGACTTCTCAAATGTTTCGCCGAAGACAGCGGCAGGCTGCTCTGGCAGTTGGCTATCCCCGAACGGCGCAAACTGCCCGCCGGCATATACTTTGGTCATCAGTATCTCGGTGTGTGCTCATCGCCGAATGTCGACGGAGATCGTGTGTATATTGTGACCAGCGCCGACGAGGTCGTATGCCTGGATGTAAAGGGTCAGGCCAATGGAAACGAAGGTCCCTTCATGGATGAAGCACAGTATATGGCCGGACCCGGCAAAACACCTGTCAAGTTGACCGAAAAAGACGGTGACATTATCTGGCGGTTCGATTTGATCGATGAGCTTGGGGTCTTTCCTCACGATGCCGCCAGTTGTTCGGCACTGATTGTGGGTGACATGCTTTATGTCGGCACGTCGAACGGCGTGGACAAATCCCACAAGAAAGTTATCGCGCCGCAGGCTCCCAGTTTGGTCGTTATGGATAAAATGACCGGCCGACTTCTGGCCACCGACGCAGAGAAAATAGGTACACGTATGTGGCACGCACAGTGGGCATCCCCCTCGTCGGGAAAAGTCGGTAATAAGACGCTTATCTTTTTCGGAGGCGGAGACGGTATATGTTATGCTTTCGAAGCACTGACGGCCGCCGGTGAAAAACCGGTTCCCCTGAAGAAGGTCTGGTCTTACGACTGCAACCCCCCCGAGTACAGGTTCCATGACGGCAAACCGATCCCTTATTACCAGGGCGACAGACGCAAGTCCAACAGCACCAATAAGAACGACGGCAATTACCTCGGCCCCAGCCAGATTATTGCAACGCCGGTTTTTCACGAAGGCCGAGTGTATGTGGCAATCGGCCAGGACCCCACTCACGGACGCGGCAAAGGAATGTTGCATTGTATAGACGCATCGAAAACCGGTGACATTACAAAAACCGGTGTCATCTGGACATATGATGATATCGATCGCAGCCTCGCGACGGCGGCCGTTGACGACGGATTAGTATATGTGGTCGATGTTGCCGGAAGGCTTCACTGCGTTGATGCCGAAACGGGAAAACGCTGCTGGGTATATGAGACAAAGGATGAGACATGGGGCGGTCCGCTGGTTGCCGACGGCAAGCTGTACTTCGGCAACAAGAGAAAGCTCTACATCATGGCAGCCGGCAGAAAACCCAAACTGCTCAGTGCATTGCGGCTGTCCGCGCCCGCCTACAGTACGCCTATCGCAGCCAATGGTGTTCTCTACGTTGCCTCGAACCGATATCTATGGGCGACTCATCTCACACCGTGACCGGTAGCCTGCAGGAGATTCCTCTTGATTTTGCAGCCATAGAAGAATATACTCTTATCAGTCCTGGTAGCCTTTCCGGAGGTAACTTATGGCGTACAAATTGGAAATGTGTGGTGAAACTTCAATCTAAGAAAGGAGCAACCGCAATGAACGAAAGAACAACAGCAAAAGTCAAGGTTAGCTTGTCAAAGACAGCGTTTTTAGTGACGGCCATCCTTATCATCTGGAGCAGCTCGGCAGTAGCTCAGCAAAGCCTGCGCGACCTTACGACTGAATTCGGCTATGACTGGTTGGCTGGCCGATGGACTACCACAACCAACGAGGGTGCGGTGATCCAGCTAACCTATAAGTGGGAACTTAACGGACATCTTTTGGCCGTCGATTTCAAGATGGGTGAGTATGCTTCTCGCGGTATGATCTTCAGCAAGCCCGACCAGGAAAAGGCCACCCAGGTGAGCGTTGACAACAAAGGTGGCAGGTCTAAGGCAACATGGGAAGCACGGGAGGATGGCACCCTTGTCTCGAAAAGTGAGCGTGTTAATGCTGAGGGCGAAGTACAAAAGAGTGTTGCCGTCTACTCGAAAGTGGATGCCAAGACAATAAAAATCGCGCTCTATGGTCTGGACGAGAACGGTGAGCTTAATGATGAGCCGTGGTTCACTACGGAATTTAAACGCCAGGCCGACAAGATAAAAGGAAAGACCGCCGCCGAACAGCAAAAGAAATCCAAATGACAGCTACTGCTGGCAGTGCGATAAGCCTGAGATATAAAGATTTGATGGCCTTGCAGCCGGAGTCATTTACAGCCTTGGCCCTGTTATATGTACGGCGCGACTGACAATGACCGGGAGGGGAATATCAAGATTGACATTTCTTTGAGGGGCTGTTCTAATGTTTATCCTCGAACGAGCCGCTCTTTGGCTGCTCGATTTGGATTTTTAGCTGAGAGACGATAAACGGGAATAACCTGTGAAAAGTGAAAGGATGGCTATCTGAAATGGATGATGTACGAATTTTCACTACGCCTATTCTGGACGGTATCAAAATCAAGGAATATAAGGGTATCGTTATCGCTCGTAATGTTCGAGCGGTGAATATTATCCGTGACTTTTTTACTTCATTTCGCGACATATTCGGCGGCCGGTCAGGCTCATATCAGGAAGTTATGAAGTCTATGCAGGACGACGTTATTGCCGAAGCCAAAGAAGAAGCCAGGAAATTAGGCGCAAACGCTATCGTCGGTTTCTCTTTGGACTATGATAACGTCGGCGCCAAAAACAAGTCGCTCTTGATGGCATCGGCGAAGGGTACGGCAGTTGTCGTAGAATAGATAGTGGCAAGAGGGTTCAGTCGAGATCTCTTGCTGCCGATCCTGGGTGCGGAGATGATAAAAAAAAACATTAAATGGTGTATAAAAGGAGTCACGTGATGGCAAAAATGAAACTTTTCAAGTGTCTATTGTCGAAGAGAGAGAACGCCATGCTAAAAAAAGCTGGCAAGGCCGCACAATATGAGGCAGTTACGCCATCTTGGATAACACGCTACAATTGGATTTTTGCGGCCTGTGTTCTTGCTACAGTAGTCACCGTTAGCGGCTGCGCTTCACAGAGGTTCTCCACCAAGGGCAAAGATTGGAAGTCTCTATTCAATGGGAAAGACCTCAATGGGTGGAGTGTAAAATGCAAGCCGGTCGATAAGGACAAAGAGTTCTGGAGTGTCAAAGGCGGAACCATCCTCGCAGATTCCATAGGCAGAAAGAAACATGATTACATTTGGCTGGTTACAAAGAAGGAGTACAGTGATTTTATGCTCCGTTTACGCTTTCAGGCTTATCGGAAAAGCCCGGGGAATAGTGGTGTCCAAATCAGAAGCCGATATAACGACGAGGCTGGCTGGCTTGACGGCCCACAGATTGATATCAATCCGCCGGGACCCTGGCGAACTGGTATGATTTGGGACGAAACGCGAGGTGTCCAACACTGGCTCTATCCAAAAGTGCCGAAAGGCAAGTGGGTTGATAAATCGATGGCAAACCCGGAGCTTGTCTTCTACTATAGCGATGAGGAACCCGGCTGGAATGAACTCGAAATTACAGCGGCAGGCACCAGATTAAGCGCTAGTCTTAACGGTGTAAAAGTGATGGAATACGACGGCGGGGGCGTTCTAAATGACAATATACACAAAGGTCGAAACGTCGGCCTAAACGGCCACATAGCATTGCAAATCCATACAAACGACGAGCTGAAAATCCGTTTCAAAGACATTTATATTAAAGAGTTTTCGGGGGCCAGGGTCACGAAATGAATGAGTCCATCGCCGTCGGGTTTTGGTGCGGTGATAGTGCGAAGGGAAGCTGAGTATTTATTGGAGAGAGAAAAGCTATGAAAAGCATCGACTTGCGAAGTGATACTGTAACTTTGCCGACTTCGGAAATGCGGGAGGCCATATATCAGGCTGAAGTTGGCGACGATGTTTTTAGTGAGGACCCAACCATCAACCGGTTTGAGAAGATGGCGGCGGAACGGGTGGGCAAGGAAGCGTCACTTTTTGTGGCCAGCGGGACGATGGGTAACTTAGTATGCAGCCTTACTCATTGCGCCCGCGGGGAAGAAGCAATCTTGGGAGATAAGTCTCATATGTTTCTTAATGAGGCCGGGGGTATGTCGACATTGGGCGGGATTCATCCACATATCGTCGCAAATCAACCGGATGGTACGATGCAATTGGAGGACATCGAGGGTGCGATACGCGGGAGTAACGTACACTTTCCCCGCACGCGATTGATTTGCTTAGAGAATACTCACAACAGTTGCAACGGTGCCGCCCTATCGGCTGAATATATCGACTCGGTGGCGGCGGTGGCCAAACGTAATGGCCTTTCGTTACACCTGGACGGCGCACGTATATTCAACGCTGCTGTCGCCCTTGGGGTGGATGTCAAGGAATTGACTCGCAGTGTTGATTCGGTGAGCTTCTGTCTTTCAAAAGGGCTATCAGCGCCGGTGGGTTCGGCAGTTTGCGGCTCTGTTGAATTCGTCGCCGAGGCCCGGCGAAACCGCAAGGTATTGGGTGGCGGTATGCGTCAGGCTGGTATCATCGTGGCAGCCGGTATCACAGCTATGGAAAAAATGGTTGAGAGGCTAAAAGAAGACCATACGAATGCAAGGCGCCTGGCTGAGGGGATAGCGCAAATCGAGGGATTGTCAATTGATTTAGCGGCGGTGCAAACCAATATCATTTATTTCGACTTAGTCAGTGACCGGCTGGACATCGATACGTTCGTAAAGCGACTTGAGAAGAAAGGTGTCAGGCTATTGCATATAGGAGGCCCATCCCATTGTCGTGTGGTGACTCATTACGGTATTGAGGCCGAAGATATAGACGTGACGCTGGCGGCCTTGAGAGAGGTCATAGAAGAGCCATAGTTGTTAAGCTCTCGCTTTAGGGCGATGGTGCGCCCTTATTATCTTATTTGTCCTCGTCGTCTTTGCCGCCGAGGAGGCCTTTGAGTCCCTCTACTATTTTCTTAGGTTTCAACGTATCCTTAATTTCGTCGGGGACTTTGTCGCCGAGCTCTTTGTCCAGTTTTTCGCCAAGCTTGCCGTCGATCTCCTTAATGAGTCTTTCTTTGCCGGCTTCGACCAGGGCCTTTTTCAATTCGTCGGTCAGTCCTTTGACATCAAATACCAGTTGTGGTTCACTGACAGGTCCGACAATTCGTATTGTTGTCTTTAGGTCTTTTAGAGCACCAAATGCTTCTGACGTTGTTTTGGAGCCCAGGCCCAAGACTCCTTTTCCCTGCCCTTTTGCCTGAAGATTACTGATGGCAATATCGGCGGTGAGATCGACAAGCTCATTCGTAGCGAAGCCATTGAATTGACCTGAAGCAATACCGGAGGCGAATATCAAGCCTGCGTTTTCGCTAAGAGAGGATTGTATTTTTGCCATATCAAAGCCACCAAAGGTTCCGGTGAGCTTTGGGATTTGGTCTTTTGAGCCGTAATCGATTGTAACCGTTATAGAAGCAGACGTATCAAGTGACTTTATATCGAAAGTGACGGGCAGCTTGGCAGCCTTGGGCGCATCGCTTATATTTGTCAACAGAATTTTGCTGTTACCGAAGGTTGGCGAGGTTATTTGAACGTTATCGAGTATTACTTTTTTGGCCAACATTCGGGGCGAAGGGGACACAAGGGCATGTGCCTTGAGATAATCGAGGTATTTTTGTGGCACCTGCTCGGGCTGAGTTGCGGTTTTGTCGGCGTCTTTCTTTGGGAGCCACTTGCGGATTTTTTGCAGCTTTTCCTTGAGGGCTTTTGCATCCTTTAGGTACTTTTCGAGCTTTGCCAGGTCTGCGAGGTCGATGTTGAGGTCACAGGGATCGAAGGTGGCAGGCTTATCATCGGTGGAAAGCACTTTGCCCGGCGCCGAGCGTTTCTGGTTGAACCTGACATTGGAGACATTCACCTCATCCATCACCACCCTGCCTAAGAGTAAGTTATACAAACTGGCATCGGTAGCGACTTTGTCAACGGTGAGCTGATTGTTATTGGGATTTTCCGGGTCGGTGACCTGTATTCCGGATGCAGAGACGGCCCCTGTCAAGGCAGAGAGGTCGAGGTCATCGAGATTCACTTCTGCACCGTTGGCCCGTGTCATTGCGCCGGAGGCGTAATCTTTGATTGTGCTGTCTTTGATTAAGATTGTCGCGATTACAAAGACGGCCAGCAATAGAACGGCCAAGGCGACCCCGGCCTTTCGGATGTACTTTGTTTTGGCGGTGAAGAGCGATTTGGCGTCCTTTGTGCGCTTGCCAATCAGCAGCCTATCCAAGATGCGTACCCAACGATTGGAATACCATTTTATGAATTTATCGGAACCATCTTCGAGTTTTAACAGCATCCGTCGAAAGCTTATGACCGAGCGGACCATAAGCAGTCCAGCGATGGCACCGAGAATTGGACCGAGGACAACGGCACCGGCCACTGAGTATCTACTGAAATCGGTCATTCCTATAACCGGTATTGACGCCAACAGGCGCAACAGAAAAGACAGGTAAGTCTGTATCCATACACCGGCATGATAGAGGACCGGTGCGGCTGCGAAGCAGAGAGTCTTTCCTATACCGGCTGACAATAGAAACAGACCAACGTGAACATTCAACACAAGCACCACGATTACCAGCAGTGTGTGAAAACCGGAGAAGCCTGGCATGAGTCCAAACGAAAAACCAAGCATCACAGACAGGAAAATAGCGACTGGGGAAACGCCGCCACGGAATATCGCAAGGAATTTTCTAATAAATCGTGGAAGAATCATATCAGCACCTCGTTTTGTTAAGTAACAAGCCCAATTCTGAAATTGTTTCTATTGTGTAATTTTACCAAGTAAGAGGATGTCGCGGCAACCAAAATCACAACTTTTGTTCTGAAATTTCTCGACTTGTGTCAATAAATTAGTAGAATGGTTTGGATTGGCCTTGATCAGTAAGAAAACAATATCTAATTGTTCTTATTGTGAGGTTACAGCGGCGCTGCTGAACACTGATCGGAGCCTCGAAATTGGAGTTATTTTTGAAAGGGCAGGAAAAATGAAGAATGTGAGGAATGTTACTCTTTGGTCCTTGTTGGTACTGGTCTCGCTTGCTGTCTTGGGGTGTGGTAAGAAAGATGAAGACAAACCTGTGAGTGAGGTGAAGACCGAAGCCAAACAGATGAGCACCGATGAGCTAAGGGCAGAGGCGATGAAATGCAAAGAGGCCATCACTGCCAAAAAGGGTGAACTTGAGGAGGTCATGGCTAAGCTCAAGGTCCTTCCAATCACCGAGATAAGCGATAAGGATGCAAAGAGAATTGAGGACCTCAACAGGTCTATATCCGCTCTTCAGAAGCATTTCGACGTATACTACCAAGAGTTGCGAAAAAAAGGCGAGGACATATCTGATCTGAAGATGTAGGCCGCAGAATTAATTGTTTGTTGTTGTTTATCTTGTTATTTGTCATGACGGGCCCATATAAAATGCACTCCGTGTTTTGCTCGGGTGTAATGATACTTAGGGTTCGGAAAACACAAAGGAAACTCGTTGAGAAAGAGGTAATATGTCATTCTATCAGCTCGACTTCAGGAGCATTTCTCTGCGCATATACCGATGTGGAAAGCGCTAAGAAATACCATTATAGTTCCTGAATTTCAACGTCCTCAAACCAGTTATTCTTTGCAAATTCGCTTTTCTTCCCTGTGGTTTTTATCATTTACCGTCCGGAAATGATGTTACTGTGGACTTTAGAACGTACTTGCAATCGTATGTGAAAGCAGCGGTGAGTTATTACAATTGTGGAAAGGATGAGATAAAGTGCCTTTGTGAATTTGTCGACATATACTTATTGCATATACGGTTATAGCTTCGGAGTAAGAAGATGGTCTTGAAATATATGGTTTCGGATACTGATTTGGCAAAAGGCGGTTTAGGTCAGCCAGAAACGAAAGTTGAGCAGCCCGAGAAGAAAGTTGTGTCGGATTGGCGGAGGCAGTCTTGCGCGCCAAAATGGGATAAAAAGTCATCCAAAAGAAACATGAAATTCTGGTATTTTCTGATTACGGTCATGATTTTAGGTGGAGTCGGCTATTATCTTTGGACTGCCGACCTAATATCACCTGCTTTGGACTTTTTGCCCGTTTCTACTAATAAAGTAGTAGTAACAGCGATAGTGTATGGCGAGGAAAATGCATCCGCTGTAGTTTCCGGTAGTGTCGTTCGCGAAGGAGATATAGTAGAAGGTTTCAAGGTCGTTAAGATATACGAGGACAAAGTCGAATTTGAGAAGAACGGCAAGAGTTTCACCAAACGAGTATATGAATAGCCGAATCTTTGCTGCCAAGAAATCAACCAGCGTCAGATTTCCAATTATATCCGCGACATCACACCGGTAAATACGGCTTGATGTTAAACTGTTAAATGTTATCAGGGAGTATTAATGCTCTCTCGGAAACAAACTAAAGGGAAAAATATTTCTGGTAGTCATGAGCAGAGTGGCGAACTACTACGGCACCTTGGTATGTTCGCTCAAATGGCCGAGGAGGGAATAGCCTCATTTGACCTGAAAGGCACTGTTCACTTTGTCAATATGGCATGGGCAAAGATGCATGGGTATAAAAAGAGCGGCGAACTACTCGGCAAACAGATTAGTCTGTTTCACACTAAAGAACAGATGAAAACTGATGTTATTCCTTTCTTCGAGGAGACCAAACGTAAAGGCTCTGCCACGGGTTCCGTGGAACATATGCGAAAAGACGGGACAACATTTCCGACCCAGATGAAGACGTCGGTGTTAAGGGATGAGAAAGGCAAGGCCAGTGGACTTATCGTTATAATTACAGATATCACTGAACACAAGCGGCTTGAAGAAGCGGCGATGGGGACCACTAAACAGGAGAAAGGACTAAAGGAACAAGTCGAGCAACTCAAAAATCAAATCGGGGAATACAAGCAAACTGAAGAGCACCTCAAGCAGCAGGCTACTGAGTTAACAGATGCCAACGAACAACTCAAACATCAAATCAGCGAACGTGAACAAGCCGAGGAGAGTCTCAAGCAGCAGACTGCCGAGTTGACAGATGCCAATGAACAACTCAAGCATCAAATTACCGAGCGCGGGCAAACCGAGGAGAGTCTCAAGCAGCAGGCAGCCGAGCTAAAAGCTGCCAACGAACAACTCAAAGACAAAGTTATTGAACATGATCTGGCCGAGAAGAGTCACAAGCAGGAAGCAGCCGAGCTAAAAGCTGCCAACGAACAACTCAAGAATCAAATCACTGAGCAAGAGCAAGCCGGGGAGAGCCTCAAGCGGCAGGCTACTGAGTTAACAGATGCCAACGAACAACTCAAAGACAAAGTTATTGAACATGATCTGACCGAGAAGAGTCACAAGCAACAGGTAGCTGAGTTAACAGTTGCCAATGAACAGCACCAGCATCAAATCACCGAGCACGGGCAGGCAGAGGAGAGTCTCAAGCAACAGGTAGCCGAGTTAACAGTTGCCAATGAACAAAACCAGCATCAAATCACCGAGCAGGAGCAAGCCGAGGAGAACCTCAAGAGACAGGCAGTTGAGTTAACAGATGCCAACGAACAACTCAAGCATCAAATCACTGAGCATGAACAAGCAGAGGAGAGTCTCAAGCAGCATGCTGCTGAGTTAACAGTTGCCAATGAACAGCTCCAGCATCAAATCACGGAGCATGAACAAGCAGAGGAGAGTCTCAAGCAACAGGCAGCCGATTTAACAGCTACCAATGAACAGCTCCAGCATCAAATCACTGAGCATGAACAAGCAGAGGAGAGTCTCAAGCAACAGGCAGCCGAGTTAACAACTGCCAATGAACAGCACCAGCATCAAGTCACCGAAGGTAACCAGGAAGATGAGATGCCGATGGAAAACACTGAGTCATCAGAAGAATCAAAACAGATGGGCCAACTATTTGATGTTGAACAACTTAAATCAATAGCTGAACTGGCCAAGCGGTTGAGATAGGACACTGTACTGTTTACACGGGTAAAGCTAAAGCAACCGGCAACTTTTAGACTTGAAAACCGTCCCAGGTGTAATCATTCGGGGTATCTTAGCTTATGCATTCACTCCTTACCCTTGCCTCTGCAATGAGCTTGAGCATCTGGTCGGCCTGGTGTTGAATTTCGGGGTCGGGATTTGTAACTCGCGAATTCCATTTGTTGTACTCTTTATTTAGCTGCTGCCGAGTATTTTCTTTACTCATATCCGCACTGACGCCAAGTATAACTTCCTGGTCCCTGGCTTCATGCATACCGACCGGCAGGATTATTTCCACCATTTCACGAAACCTGTTCATGTCAACTTCGAGCCAGTCTGCGAAGTTCTTTAAAAGAGCCATTTCTTCAGCAGAAGCTACACCGTTGGCCTTCGCTACATGCAGGCAAAGGTCCAAAATGTCGTAGCGTTCGGAGAGAGGTACGATTTCCACGATTTCCTTACAAGTTTTGTAGGTGTCGAGCTGGTTACCATCGGAGAAAAAAGCGACGGTTCTGTTTAACGCCTTTTCGAGTTCTCGCCTGGCTTTATCAGAGGCTTGAGAAAAATCAAGATTGCTTCTTGCCCAGCTTTTTATAAGTTCAACCTCGCAATTATACAGTTTTCTATCTGCGGCGCTGACGGCAAAAGCCAGTGACACTGCAAGAGTTTTTGTCCGCTGGACGTTTTCCTGTAAATCGGTGTAGCCAAGCTCCGGATTGTCATAAGTAAAATAGCATGTGGCAGAAGCAAGCTCCTGGCCGCTCTGGCGAGATAATATTGACGTAGTGCACTGCAGGTTTCTCTGTCCTTTGTGCGGGAACATCAGCCAGTCAAGGTGTAATTGGGCAACATCGGTCCAATCTGACAGGACAGTGTCTTGCTGAGGAAGCCTGCCAAGGTCAGCGTTGTAGCAAAAGGTGGGCGAGTCCTGTAATTGCCACTGTTTGAGACGGCTATGTATTGGTTTTGCATCGTGAATTTCGTCAGTAACATCTGTGATAAAAATTTGCAAAGTCGTGTGGTGCATATCTCCGGGAGCGTGAATTATGCCGCCAATTTGGACAGTTAAGGCATCAAAAACGCCCTCCCCCTCTTGCTGATTCGTTAGTTGAATCCGGCAATTAAGTGCTCTGGGGTCGGGCAGTGCAGAAGGCCCAGTAATTTGGTTGGAGCTTGCTTGGCAGGAAGCCGGGAATTTTGCGCGACTAACCGAATCCTGAATCTCGGAGCGACTAATCAACCTTGGAAGCCTTATTTGACCGGTCATACCGAGAACAATCACTACTATAGCAGTAAGCGATAAAATCAGAGTTGTAATGAAAAGTTCTTCCATTCATACACCTACAGATATTGCTATTTGACTTTGATGTTCTCCAATTTTTTGCCCTTTTCTTTTCTATCGTTCTCCGACATTTTACCGTTTTTGTCTAAGCTACAATCGACTTCAAGGGTTCTACCTGACTCGACGTCTTCAAACTTACAGTGCATTCTCTGGTTTACATCATAGCTGTAAGTGACTTTAATCGGGCGTTCTGCGGGCCTGTCCGGAGGAAGCTCGAATTTGTGTGTTGCAATCTTGGTTACGTACTCAGGGGCCGTATCTTCCCCCTGGCTTATGCTTACCTCGAGTTCTGTTTGTCCTTCGGCGACGGTATAGAACATCTGTGAGGCCTCGCAAGGCAAGGGTGTGTTTTTCTTCAGAATGATACGATTCTGAATTATGCGGCGTCCGGTTTCATTGTCAACAGGAGCACAGATAGTCCCATAACTGTGATTGCAGACATCCGTGAGGTTAATATCTTTTAGTCCGCTGGAGATTCCTGCCGGCACGGCCTTGGGTTTTTCTCTCAGCATTGTCAATCCGGCGTGTAAAGCAGCACCGAGTGCAACACATTCGTCCACGTTTACTGCAGTTTCAGGCGCAAATCCGAACGTTTTTTCCAGGTGTTTCTGGACTAATGGGATTCGAGTGCTTCCGCCCACTAACAGTACCTTATCGATTCCGGAAGGTTCAATCCCTGCCTCCTCCAGAACCACTTCCACCAAGATATCCGTACGAGCTATCAAGGAAGAGATGGTTTCTTCGAACATCTCTCTTTTGATTTCCACTCTCATGTTACCTGCCGGGCCGTAGAGCATCTTCTTTGCAACACGACGCCGTGACAGTGTCTTTTTAATATCCTCGGCCTCGTCTTCATATTTTGCTCTGTCCTCATCAGAGGTAATCAGCTCAGCATCGAATTTGTCCCTGTAGTTTTGCTCCAAAGTCTCTAATATCTTCTGGTCGAAGTCGGTTCCGCCGAGCGCATGGTCGCCCTGAGAGCAAACAATCTGCATTTGATGTCCCTTTACGTCCATTATTGTTACGTCGAAGGTACCTCCGCCGAGGTCATATACGAGTACCTTTCCCGAAACGTCGCGTGTGGTAGCATAATACAGCGCGGCGGCCACTGGCTCATTGACGATTCCAATGACATTGAGCCCTGCAGTAGTGCCTGCGTCCATGGTTGCTTTTCTTCGCACTTCGTCAAAGTGTGCAGGAACCGAAATAACGGCATCACGGATTTCACCATGCTCGGAGGCACACTCCTGTTTGAGCTTTTTCAGGATCAAACCGGACAATTCCACAGGTGTCCAGTCCTTTCCATCAATATTCTTTCGATAATTCGAATCTCCCATGTATCGTTTTATCCACCGAATGGAGCGTTTAGCATTTAAAAGCCTTGAGTTAACAGCTTCAATACCTACACGGACTACATCAGAGTTCTCTTCGTCGAAGAAAATCGCTGACGGCGTGATCCTCTCGCCATCAGCATTTGGGACAATCTCCGGCTTGCCGATTGCATTCAGAATTGCTAATGCTGAGAATGTTGTTCCGAGATCTATACCTACTATATTAGTTGTTTTGGATACTTTGTTAGCCATTTTACAACCCCTTTTATCTCATTTGGGTTTTCATTTTGCGATTTATTACCTTTAATAAACTTAACCAAATAGCTTAACCTGAGCTGGACGCACTACCTTGACATTCTCCTCGTCAATAAAGTATTGATAACCTGGTCTGATTATCTTTGCAATTTTGCCTGTCCGATTTTTGTCATCGCAGCATTTCTTATCCTTAACAGCCTCTGCGTACTTTTCCTGCCCGTGATAATCGCTGTTTATTTCGGGCTCATATTGTTCAACACCACTGGACTCGAGAGCAAAGAGCATCTCATCCCTTACTTCCTCGAGGCCTACCGCTTCGAGGTCCTTTTCTGTGAGCTGACTAATACGTCTTTCAAGATTGTCGATGCAGCGAATAACGCGCAGGCAAAAAGTTCTCATTATGTTCCAGTCATACCCATCCTGAAGTTTTGTCAGTCTGGTCTGTTGAGAGGTAGCGTATTCACGAATGGCTGACATCTGTTCAGTGAGTTCGCTAAGGGTGTTGTTGATAGGTTTTGAATTCTCCATCGCGGTTTGCTGAACACCCTGAGCCATCTGCTTGAATTCGGCCATTTGTTTTTCCAAATTTTCGGTTTTTTCTTTGAGCGAATCTTCAAGTTTTGGACTTACGTTCATATTTTCCGCTGCTTCTTCTAATGCCTCAACGAGTTCGACTGATTTTTCATCTGGAATTAAAACAGCAGTATGACTGGCAGAATTTGCTTCCAAAGTCTGCCAGCCTGAATTTCTGAGTACTTTTGAATGTTTCTTAACCTGGCCTGGCTGCCCATGTTGTTTCTTTTGCTGAGCCGAAGTTACTCCATCTTGCACTGTATCACTTTCGACTCCGACTTTTTCTTCAGTATCGGCTTTTTCTCTTGCTTTCTCTTCGGCCCTGGCCACTTTTTCAGCTTCAGCCTGAGCTTTTCTTTCAGCTTTGGCTTTTGCCTTAGCTTCGAGCTTAGCTTGGGCCAATTTTTCTGCTGTGGCCTTGGCCTTTCTTTCATCTTCGACCTTTGCCTTAGCTTCAGCCTTGACCTTTCCTTTAACTTTAGCCTCAGTTTTTATTTTCGCTTTTGCATCGGCTTGGACCGGCTTTTTGTCCTTGTTTGGCCTTTGGCCTCTGAAAGCAACAGCGGCAGATTTTCTCAGATGAGAGGAGGCTTTAGTAAAGATTCGATATATCCATAATACCATGCAGCAAGTAACAATCGCCCCCCCTGTAAACGCACACAATATAGAGCCGGTAAAAAAATACTCCCTGAACTGCCTTTGCTTTTTGTATTCGTTTAATTTTGTCTGCCAGTTCTCGCCGTAAAGAATGTTGGCATAGGGATAAGTATCTATTTTGCCTGCGGCCAATTTGTCCAGGTCAGCTTTTAGTCTTTCCTGCTGCTCTTGTTGTAACTGGGCTTCTGTTTTTGTTTTCCCATATTTGTCCAGCCACCAGGGTAAGTTTGCTCGCTGTTCAGGAGGTAATTGCAACCATTCATTGTATTGTTTGAGATACTCATCCGGGTCTGAGC
Source organism: Sedimentisphaerales bacterium (assembly GCA_049643445.1). GTDB lineage: Bacteria > Planctomycetota > Phycisphaerae > Sedimentisphaerales > Anaerobacaceae > CS2-K091. The sequence continues at coordinate 378 of JBARPZ010000296.1, read as the reverse complement.
CATACTTCGACTTATAGTAGGCAGCTCTCTGCTGTTCTTTGCTTTTCTCGGTGAGGACCCATCCAAGCACAGCACTACCAGTAACTAATAGCACTAAACCAGTGATAACATATTTCTTAAACATAATCTCAAATCTAAGTCCGCAGTTTGTTTACGTCAGATTTTCCACCTATTCGCTCTTATTTTCTTTATACAGAACGGATTTTGAGTTTCTGTCTGAGACTGCTTCGGATGTTTCACTGCACACTTCGGTTACTCGCAGGACTTCTTCTATCGTGGTCAAGCCCTGCTCGACCTTTTTTATGCCGTCATCAAACAAACACGGCTGACCGCTCTTGCGAAAAATGCTGCGCATATTACTGACCGAAGAGTCTTTGT
>JBARPZ010000295.1:0-8297 GCA_049643445.1 Sedimentisphaerales bacterium | reverse complement strand
CTGGAAACGCTCGCGATAATTGCGTATAAACAACCGGTTATCCGGGCCGACATAGAAGCCATAAGGGGCGTTGCGGTCGGCGAGGTAGTTCGCTCTCTTATGTACAAGGGCCTTGTCAAGATAGTCGGCCGGGCCGAAGTATTAGGAAGACCGATGCTCTATGGGACAACGAAGAAGTTCCTCGAAGTCTTCGGCCTGAACACACTCAAAGACCTGCCAAAAATCGAAGAACTAAAGAAACCCCCTTCCTGACGGGACTTTTGTTGACCATTGAATCTGTCTTTGGAATTTAAAATATCCTTATTTGGGAGAGGATTATGCGATGGGCACTAAGTATCGAAACCACAAATCCTGCTCTACCGGGCAGGGCAAACACAATTGGGTAATCACCCGCCGGGTTTTTTTGAAGGCATCTGTGGCCACATTCGGTGGCCTGACCGTCGCGCCGCTTTCCTGTACTCAGCAGACCACACTCGGCCGCAGGCAAGGCACGGCGCGATTTGGCATAGTAACCGACAGCCACTACGCCTACGCTGATACTATCGGCTCACGATACTACCGACACTCGCTCGATAAACTAACAGAGTGTGTCGAACTTATGAACACCCAAAAAGTTGATTTTATCCTCGAACTCGGCGATTTCAAGGACCAGAACAATCCCGCCGTCGAGCATAGGACTATCACTTACCTCCGGGCCGTCGAGAAAGTATTCCAAGAGTTCAACGGCCCAACCTACCACGTCCTCGGCAATCACGACATAGACAGTATCTCAAAAGAGCAGTTTCTGAATAATGTAAAAAGCACTAACATAGACCCGGTAAAAAGCTATTATTCGTTCGATTTCAATCGTGTCCACTTTGTCGTTCTCGATGCCAACTACAGGGCCGATGGTACTGACTACGACCACGGCAACTTTGACTGGACAGATGCGAATATACCACCCGCTGAGCTGAACTGGCTCAGGCAAGACCTCGCCACAGCACACGGGCCCACCATTGTCTTTATTCACCAACTTCTCGATGGCACCGGCCCGGTGTATGTCAACAATGCCGCGGACATCCGGCAGATTCTCGAGCAATCGGGCAAGGTCACGGCCGTATTCCAGGGCCATCATCACGAGGGAAGCTACAGTTATATCGAGGGTATTCACTACTATACATTGAAGGCAATGGTGGAAGGTCCCGGTGATGAAAATAATTCTTACGCTATCGTCGAAATCCGGCCTGACAAAAGTATCACCGTAACCGGCTACCGCAAAGCCGTCAGTAAACAGCTTGTCCATGCAGCCGTCCCGGTTTGACCACTTGTTCAAAAGCCCCCTGCCCAAGCGAACCTTGGATTGCCAACTGCTTATCGTATCTATTTTTTATTTGACTTGTTAAGTGCTTCGAGAATGCTATCGGCTACATGTTTAGCTAAATAGTTTGAACCCCCGGCTGTAAAGTGGACGTTACCATTCGGCAGTTGTATCCTGCTTAGCACCGGCAAGGCACGAGCATACAGGTCGTTAATAATCACGCCGTTTTCCTTCATGATTTTCTCGGCGGCTTTATTATACCTTATTTCGTCGCCCTTGATACGGCCCGGCTCGCCATCGGGAACGGGCGTTGTGCCGGCCCAGATAAGCTTAGCACCGGTGGCCTTGAGTATCCTGACAAGCTTGCGAAGATTTTGTTGATACTCTTCGAATGTCAGATCCAAAGAGCCATTTACCTTGTCATTACGACCGGCAGTTTTTGCATCCTGACTTCGGTAACAAAGGTCGTGCAGTCCCCAGTTGAAGTGTATTACATCCCACTTGCCGTCCCCAAGCCATTTATTGATATTTTCCAATCCTATACCGGTATGTCTGGCATTGGTGGGAACCCTATGGACGTTGGCCTTGTCGGCAAGCAGCTTGCGCACCGGCAGTGTATAACCAATCGAGATAGAATCGCCAATCAACAGGACACGCGGCAGACTCTGGGTGTCCTTTATAGGCGCAAAAACGGGATTGACACGTTTTTGTTTCTTGCCGGACTGCTTTGGTTTCGAGACGTCTTTCAAATAACCTAAAGAAGTAAGGAATCTGTCTGCGGCCCGGATGGTCTGATTAAAGGAGCTGTTATCTTTGTCCCTCCCATAGTTAAAAAAGCCGTGCCCCTTACCTTCGAACGGCACAAGCCGGCAGACATTGCCGGATTTTTTCATCGCTGCAGAGAAACGTTCAACGCTTTCGAAAGGAACCGTCCGGTCCGCTGTTCCGTGAAAAATAATACACGGAGGAACACCTTTTTTCACGTGCTGCAAGGGAGATATTTCCTTGATACGATTCCCAAGCCCTCTGTCCGAACGACTTTTTTTCGATAATCCCACCAAGTCCACAGCCGGATTGAACAGCACTAATGCGTTCGGTTTAGAACTGATGTTCGGATCTTCATGTTTTTCATCGAGTCCCTTAATCACGCCTGTACACGCCGCCACATGACCGCCCGCCGAACCACCGCCTGCGACAATTTTGTTCGGGTTGACACCAAGCCGGCCCGCGTTGGCGCGAATCCATCGGATAGCGGACTTGCCATCGGCAACACATTCTAAGGGTGTCGTCCCGTGCCTGTTTTTGACACGATATTCAGCAGAAATCGCTACCATTCCCCGCGAGGCAAAATGTTCGCACTGTTGGTAAAACTGTTTCGGAGTTCCGCCGACCCAACCACCACCGAAAAAGAACACTATCGCAGACGACAATTCTTTCGCGTCCCGCTCAGACGGCTCAAATATATGCAGCTTTAATTCGACCTCACCGATTGTTTTGTACACCACCAGTACCGGCCTTACAGCATCTTCTTTGGGTTTGCTCTGACGTTCTGCTGCTGTCACTGAAAGCACAGTGGCAACTATACATGCTAAAAATATTACAATGGTCTTTTTCACTTTGTTAACTCTTTCAAAATAAATGATGTACTAATCCCACGGCAGCTTTTCCGTCTCACCACTTACGGCATGTGGAGGCCTGGGGTGCTGCGAGTTGAAAACGTAAAGGTGCTCTTTATTCTCGATTACAACAAAACCCTCATCAATAGTACCATCCGGCTTCGTCACCATATCGAGCGAAAGCCCCAGGTGTTTGGCAAGGAACTTATAGGCACCGAGCCGCTTTGAAAGCCCATAATCGTGCCCTTCTTTGGGAAGATGCACATTCTCTATCTTGTCCTGGGCCCCGAAAAGTTTATAAACATTGCGAATATAAGGAAACTCAACATTCGGCGTGTTCTTCGTCCAGTCCTTGCCGTCGGAGATGAGAAGCTGCGGCCTGGGGGCTGCAAGAGCAGCGATATCCGTATTGTTCGTCTCGTGGTCTGCGCTTTTGTGGATAGGCATACCGCTTTCGCAGTTACATCCGCCGAAGAAGTGGGCCGAGACCATTACAGTGGGAACGGAAACAGCGATGCGGTCATCCAACGCAGTTAAAAGAAACGTCTGTGTCCCTCCACCGGAGGCACCAGTGATTGCGATGCGCTTGGCGTCAACGTCTTTCAATGAGACAAGAAAATCCACAGCGCGGATGCTGTTCCATGTCTGCAATTTAAGTACCTTCGGTCGGTTATGCTTCCATCCGGCCTCTTTCCAGTCGCCCCACCCCACCATATCGTAGGCAAACACAACAGCACCCATACGCGCCAAAGTGGCACAACGTTTCTGCATATCAGGTCGAAAGCGTCCATAGTCATTGCTGCTTCCCCAATGCCCGTGGGGACACAGGATAGCTGCAAAAGGCCCCTTACCTTTTAGCGGATGATACAAACTGCCCGTAACAAAAACGCCGGGCAGGCTCTCGAACGCAACGTTTTCAACACTGTAGCCATCGAACTTGCGTTTGCTGTGAATAATAGGATTCAGCGGGCACTTCTTTGGCATCGGCAAAAGCTCAACTCCGCAAAGGATGCCCTCGCGAACATTTTTCGCCCGCTCTTTCCACTCGGCAAGGTTAGAATAGCTCTTCTCAAATCCGGCAAGCTGGGCCTTCGCCTCTTCTTCACTATGGAAATTGCCCTGGCAAAGCTGAGGTTTTTTGCCCCACTCTGCCAGCGGCTTTACCTGAACTCTCTTAACAACATTGCCATCACTCCAGGCCGGCGAGAGCAAAATAGCAATTTGTACATTGCCTTTGGCCTCAGGCAATCGGAGCATAAGTCGTTTTACACCTTTATTAGTTTTCTCTGGCGGCTTTTGCTCGGCTGACTCAACTACAAATTCCGCACCGGCGGGAGACAATATCCGAGCAATCAGTTCTTTACCTTTGAGACTAAGTGCCGCGCTGCCGCCTTTTCTGACAGCGATTCTCGCATCGGTGGTCATACCCCATGCGACTTCACAGGACTTTTGAATCACAAATTCATCCTGCACGAGGACGGCCCGGCGGTCCTGTACCATCGCAACGCCGCGTGTAGTTTTGTTCGCAAACTTGCTGTAAGCCTCTGATAAATCAACAAGAACAAAACCTGACGACTCCTTTGTTTCGAACTTGATAAACTTCGACTTAGCTAAAGCGTCCTGGTCCTTTCCGCCTAAAAGAGGAATGTTATGACTAAATGAATTCAAACGATAATAGGACCACCGCTTTCCGCCTTTTTTCTTGTCCCAGTAACCGGGCATATTGTAGTTGTCCGAGCCGAGGTCGCGTGCCCACCGTACCCCAAGGGCATCCAGTTCGAAATTGCCCAGGTCCAGATGGCCGTGATTGACCTGGTTGTAGCCGGCCTTAACACCAACAAATAACGCATCGGAATCATCCCACCCACTACGGAATACGGCCGCTTCGACGGGTCCACGGAAATAACGGTCGAGGTCCTTCGGTGCGGGCTTTTTAGCTGAACGAGGCACGTACCAAACAACATGCTGTGGACTGGCGCTGCGTTTGGCAAGCTCAGCGTGCTCGGCCTCGGAAAACAGGGGATTATTGTAAACGCGGGAAAACCAGAACAAACAGGGCAGGGTTTTTCTCGAATTCCTTTCTCCGCTGTCCGCCAGGTTCAGGTACAGCCCTGTCGGTCCGGTCATATATATCGGGAAATTTGCCGCTTCAGCCATTCCTTTGATGCTCAAGAGACCAAAGTCCTCGCCGAGGGCCGTCTCCAGGGCTGTCAGGCCGTAGGCGGTATATCGGCTGGCATAGTGCCAGTAACCAGGCCCTTCACCCCACGCACCGTCGGGGGCGTAAGTCTTCAGAGCACGGGGCAGCGAGCGAACCGCAGCGGGAATAATCTGCTCGGCATACCGGGGATCGGATTCGGCAACAGCCAAAGCTCCGACTATCAGTCCTCCATTGCAGACCTGGTTCCAGTTATGTTCGCTTTGTGCCCACCATTTTTTCTTGTAGGCGATAAGCCCCTCTTCAAGACCGTTCTTGATTAAGCCGGCCTTAATCTTCTTGCGTGTTGGGGCATCGAGATACGAATACAGCCAGTCATATCCGAGACCGACGGCATGTGACATTTCGGCGGTGTCGAGGAAGTGGGAGGGATTCCAGTCCTTGAACGCAGAGACCGCCAGCAGATTTTCCTCCGCCTTTTTGGCATATTTCTCCTCGCCCGTCCACCTATAAGCTAAGCCAAGGTGGTAAATCCGGTGAACACACGCCCTGCTGACAGAAAGAAGCCTCGGCCCAATCTTCTTATACGTAAGCACCGGCCTATCAAGATAAACATCGGCCTGCCTCAAAACATCCCGCACACATTTCTGTAGAACTTTATCTTTCGCATATTGTTTTTTAAGACTCTCCAGGTCCTTGTCCTTCAACATCAATCGAGGATGGCCCTTATCGAGTGTCTTAAGAACTACGGAAGGCTCTACAATGAATTCCTCATCCAGTGCCAAAGCTGGATAGAAGCAGATAAGAACGGCCGCTAACATAACAAACCTACATATATTGATCATAATCAACCTCCCTTTCCGGGTGATATTTTAGTGCTATCGCAAATCCTCACGAAGGCAGTGCTCACCTACCTTCCGTAACGCCGGCTAAATACAAGGCAATTTATTTTCCACCAGTGGCCCAACCTCAACCTGCGAAACCGCCTTTGAGACTGACTAATATTATAGAAGATTAAAAGCCTGCAACGCAAGAAAAATCTTTTGCTCCAATCACCTAAATCTCGTATGATGACGCTCGATATAAAGGGATACGATAATGGAAAAGTTTATTTACAAGACGAAACAGGAAATGGGAGCAAGGGCTGCGGCAGAGGCAGCAGAAGCTATCAAGGGGGCAATAGAAGAAAAAGGCCGGGCGAATATTATCCTTGCAACGGGGACAAGCCAGTTCGAAACAATCAAAAGTCTGACGAGCAGCAGCGGAATCGACTTCTCTAAAGTTACCATGTTTCATCTCGATGAATACATAGGCATAGCAGTGGACCATCCTGCCAGTTTCAGGAAATTTCTGAAAGAGCGGTTTGTGGACAAGGTCCCGGCCTTGAAGGCGGCACATTTCGTTGAGGGCGATGTGGACGATCCTCAACAGGAATGCCGGAGATTAGGTGATATTATTACAAAACATTCTATTGACGCCGCCCTGATTGGAATCGGCGAAAACGCCCATCTGGCCTTTAACGACCCGCCGGCTGACTTCGAAACAGAAGAGCCGTATATTATCGTCGAGCTGGATGAAAAATGCAGAGCCCAGCAGATGGGGGAAGGCTGGTTCAAGACTCTGGAACAGGTGCCTCGCCGGGCGATATCGATGAGCATTCGGCAGATCATGAAAAGTGCCTGCTTAATCGTCTCGGTGCCGGAGAAACGAAAAGCCGAAGCCGTCAGAAACGCCCTCGAAGGAAAAGTGACAAATATGTGCCCCGCCTCTATATTACAGGCACATCCAAATTGTAAAATATTCCTGGATAACGATTCCGCCTCACTGCTCTCGTAAAGGATGGAATTCGCCGGCGTTAAATAACGCTGACAATCCTTTCACATGTCTATCGTACACAAACCACCAACCGGCGTAACAATCTCGGCGGCCACATCCAGGTTCCGCGGACGATAGTATTGTTCCGCCAGGTTATCGATGACTTGCTGAACATTTTCATCCTTAACCACGACAACAATGCTGCCGCCCATCCCCGCCCCGACTAAGCCTGCTCCAATAACACCCGGCGTCGCCAGGGCAATATCGACCAGCATATCCAATTCGGGTACGCTGGCATTATAACCTCCGCCCTGCCTCCACAGCCGGGCCCTGCTCATACGCTGCGGGTCGCCTGATTCCAGATCGCTTATTAATGCTTCAATCCTTTTATCCGGATAACTGTTGTCGGTCGGCTCACGCTTGCCGTCAACGAGTCTCGTCACACGGTCACCATCATGCGAGATACTAATCAATTCACCGAAAGCCTTAACATCTCCTTTTCGCAAACAATCCGGCACCATGTCAGCACGAATACACTCGGCTATCCCATAGAGGCATACCTGTCGGATTTGATAGCCCTGTTCAGGTTTGTTGTGACTCCTGAACACGCGGTGAATCTTTTGTTCGCTCTCCGGAAGAAGTTTTATAATTTCCGCTCTGCTGACAGTTTCAGGAAGTGATTTTACAATTCGATAAATTTCGGTCTCATCAACGCCAAGTTTTTCAGGATTGACATCGCGAAGTCGTTGGAGCTTGTCAGCATACTCCGGGAAATTTTTTCGTATCATCATTAAGCCGAATACGTACGCAGCGACCCGGCTGTTAAAGATATCGCGGGCGCCTGCCTGCTTTTTGGCTTCGATAAGACTGTTAACCAACAATACACTGTAATCGCTCGGCAGCGCAGTTCTGTATACCGTCGCCGGAAAAGCTGTAATATGTAGGATTTGATCCGGCCTGCCGTATATAATCGCTGCGTGGTCGCTGCATCCGCCGCGTGTGCCAACATACCACTCGGCAAAACCCCAATGCTCAATCATATCCGCAGGTGCAATCCGAAGGTTGTTAAGCCTTATCACCGCTTCGGCCGCCGCCATTACCAATGCCGATGATGAAGCAAGACCCGCCGCCCGGGGGATGTCGCCATAAAACATCATATTCATCCCCCTGATTGCCGGCGCAAAGCTGCCATCGTCTCTCGTATTCAGATGCTGCAGGTACAGCACAGCGGCACGGATATAATTCGACCAGGTGACAGAAGCGTCATCCTTGCGTTTTTCAAACTCATTGTAACACCACGAGTCCCAGTCCTGGATCTTTTCCCCCGCTGGCAGATATTCCTTAATGCAAAATTGCTCATCAGCAAACTCACCTGATTCGACATCTTTAGCCAGCACGATATCATCATCAC
>JBARPZ010000294.1:0-1622 GCA_049643445.1 Sedimentisphaerales bacterium | reverse complement strand
GCAGAACGGCCGGGCCGCTCTTGAGACGCATCATGTGCGTGTACCACTCGTCGATCCCCCGTTTCCAGAGGATTGTGCCATTAAAGGCGTCGCGGGCGATGAGGGTCCACTTAGGTGGAAGGAGAATTGATGAACGCGCGCCTTCGTCAAAAATGTAGAACAATCGCCCGTCGGTCGAGACACACGCGCTTACGCTTGACATGTGGTCGTGGTGGCGCGCCCATCGCGGGCTTCCCTGCCACTGCAGGTGCCGTGGCGGGCCGACCACCGAATCATGCGCCACCGCGTTGCCTCCGGCGTCGTGCATGTAGTGTGTCCATTCGTCAATCTCTTTGGGACGTGGCTTGATTGTTTTGGTCCACCTGCCGCCTTTCCTGATATAGGCCACGCCGTTGGGAACCAAAACCCGCAAAACTTCTTTCATTGGGACCCCGTCGAGATGCTCGGAAACGATGAGGTTGACGAGATTGTCTATGTACGGAAGACTGCCGCCGTTTAAGCGGTCGACTGACACTTTGCCGTAGAGCTTGAGCGACTGGATGTGCCTGCGGGCCTCCACGATGTTCTTTGTATCTGTGTCCAGCCCGTGGACCAGATAACTGTCGTTTGCGCGCAGCGCTGCCGTGAGCTTTCCCTCTCCGCATCCAATGTGGACGACAAGACCGCCCCTGATACCAGTAGTGCGCAGGATCTGGGCGGCTTTTTGCTCTTGTATTTTCTGCTGAGGTTTTGCCGCTAATGAGATGCATGACATTGCCAACAGGCAAGCGGACATCATAAAGAGATTCCTCAAATGCGAAAGAGTGCTTTTGGGGACTCCAAAGAATCGGTTTATTCTTTTCATCGGAACTAATCCTTTCTATATTTTAAAACATAAAAGGTTTTTACTTTCCTGCCTTATTATTCTTTTTCTTGTCTCCATTTCTACCGACAACCAGGGCTTCTTCAACAATGAAGGGTTTACGTTACCGAACTTGTGTCGGCGGTGGTGTCTGGAGCCATTTGAGATTGAATTTGTAGTGGTTCCAACTGCTTATCAAGTGTATTATACCGTTTCTTGCCTGGCAGACGGAGAGGTAGCCTTTCGGTTCAGCTGTGCTCAGTCCCATAGTGAAGCTCCTTGCATCAGTGGTTTTGCATTCCCGGTCGGGTCCGTCATCGGTAATCAGGCGAATATGCGGCCAGGTATGTCCCCCGTTGTAAGAAAGCGCGCTGAAAAGTCCTCTGGCCTCACGTTTCTTGCCAGAGGTGTCGGTCACCATCACAGGGGGCTTTCCATTGGCAAAGGTTGCCAGGAACAGGGGGCCTTGGTTGAGTTTGACGAGCACGAGGCGCTGGCCGCCGCCAATAGGTGGAAACTGCGATGCGCTGTATGTCCAGGTCTTTCCCATATCAACGGAGATGCTCATAGGCATTCGCTGCTCGTCGCCGACTCTGATGTTGTCACCTCGGCCTAATGCTATCAGTCTGCCGTCATCGAGCTGCGCGACGCCTGCGTGGATGCCTGCTATAGTTCCGCCGGGGTCGGTCCAGGTAAGACCGTTGTCTTTGCTGATATGAATGGCCGTGCCGCCGCTTCCGCTTGGAGTAGCGTCACATGCCAGAATAATATAACCTTCGCG
>JBARPZ010000293.1:0-2416 GCA_049643445.1 Sedimentisphaerales bacterium | reverse complement strand
GTCTTCTGTCATCCATCGGGGGTGAAAATTATCAAGGTTGTTCTGTCTTTTATGATTCCTGATTGGTTGGTATGGCCATTAGTGGTTCTTGTGCTTTCGTACCGCCGTATCAACTATGGCTACCCGTACCGGCGGATACCGCTCACCCAGGGCAAATACGCCATCGTGGATCCGGACGATTACAAGCGATTAAACAAATACAAATGGTATGCCAAAAAGTGCGGCAAAACCTTTTATGCCAGCCGAACTGTCTGGACCGGGAAAAACAAAAAACGCATCAATATTACTATGCACCGACAGATTTTAAACCCTCCCTATCCTTTAGTCGTTGACCATATCAACCATAACGGTCTGGACAATCGAAAGGCAAACCTGCGGCCGGCTACACGCACACAGAACAACATGAACAGGTTATGCGTCAAGAGAAAGGGTTCTCCTTCGAAATACAAGGGTGTAATATGGCACAAATCCACAACGAAATGGAATGTCCAGATATGCTATAACGGCAAACGCAGAACCGTTGGATACTTCGACAATGAAATCGAAGCCGCTAAGGCTTATGATGAGGCTGCCAAAAAATACCACGGCAAATTTGCCGTGCTAAACTTTAAAGATTAACCTATAACCTCTTATCACTGATCACCGGCTATTAATAGGGTGACTGTCTATGGTTTTAAAAATATTTTAACTTATTCAAGATTAAATGAGATAGGTTAGTCTCGACTCATTAGAACAGTATTTCTTTACCGAGAGCGTATACAAAATGTTCAAACGTACCGGCTCTAACTTTGTCACGCACGTTTCGATGCCTGAAGACTATCCTGTCTTGTAGTTGTGGAGAAAAACAGTTGGCATACCTGCTCTCCATTTCTTTCGATGTTGAATCATTGTTGAATAGGACGGGGTCAAACACAAAGATTCTGTTCAAGTTGAGATTCGGCCCCAAGGCTGTTTTTAGAAAGTACTGCATATAAATGTCAGTCCGTGGCAGACTGTATCCAACAATAATGACATTTTTTGCTGAGCAAAGTCTCTGAAGGGCTGTTGCCCACATATTCGTAATAGATTTGGCAGAAGACATCTTATTGATGATTGGGGGAAGGATAAGGGAGTATTTACAGGGTGACTCAGCGATAGAGATTCCTTAGTCTTCGTTCTTGGAAAATTGAGTGAACCGTGCAATTTCAAGATTTCGATTCTAAGGGGATTGTCAGTAGCACCTCTTTCCAGCATCGTACCCGTTTCCTTACTTGAGCCAATATCGTACTTTGTGTTCTTGATTATATATTGAAAGTATTCAACAGGGTCATAGTGATAGTCTATTTTTACCTCTTGAATAGGAAGCTTTGTAGCCGGTAAGAGTGTTCCAATAAGAAAGTGAAATAATCCACGTTCTAATACAAGGTCGTAGTTGAGCGATATAATAGTTGGCACTTCTTTATGATGTCTTGTGCAAAAAATAAAGAGATTCATCCAAAAATTTCGGTACGGCCAGTAACTCAAATCAAGATTCTGTATTTTATTCTCACCGTCATGTTTGACTTGGCACGTCAATTCTATTGTTCGAGATATAGCTTTCGTAAACAAAAACAACTTACCCTTACTCCTTGTCGAAAGGTTAATTTCATTGAAGCTGAGAATTGATAGGATGTCCTCCAGATTCCTGTCGTCAAACAACGCTCGTCCATGATAGGAGTCCAGTTCATTCTTGATTTCAACCGCCTTTTGAAATGTATCTATGTCATCCGGCAACATCGGTTCGCCATTCACTTGTTTTCGTACAGAAAATTCCCACATCTTTTCTATAAAGACTGCCATTAAGGGGATACCGGCACGAGATGAAGCACCAGCTCCCAAGATAATCACATTATCTGATATGGTACTATCCTTTCTCTTTCCTAAGTTGCTGCAAGAACTTCCTATTTGCGAATAAATTGTTACCTTTCAAGTTTCCAACCAATGAACACCCAAATCCCCAATTCCTGCCTTACCCTGTGAGATAATGAAGTTTATCTCACCGGGGCTAATTAACTATTCACAAAACAGGATAAATCCTCATGTTGTCAATCTCGCCCGCTGCAGCCAAAGAATAGCTAAAACCAGAAGAAAATCCGTTTAATCTGCGAAACTTGTGCCCGCGGAGGCGGGTATCCGTGCAACTTGTGCCCGCGGAGGCTGGTATCCGTGGTTAGAAAATTAGCTAATTCGCGAATTTTTTTTCTTGACCCATCTGCGAAAATGCCGTATTATAATATAGAGTAAGCAACTGTTGACGAATTAGATTGTGGGTTGTCCCGTATCTTCCTTGATGGTTTATTCTTACTTTGCAAAGGGGCATATAAAAGGGAAAAGTTTGTAACTCTTTTCTCTAACGGTAGTTAAGTTGCAAAGACACTTTTAGCGCCTGTTGTAACAC
>JBARPZ010000292.1:0-6684 GCA_049643445.1 Sedimentisphaerales bacterium | reverse complement strand
CAGGCGCTGCGCATAACGGCCAATCTCTGCCTTTCTGTAAGCGAGAACTTATCGCAGACTAATTTCAGTGCGCTTTTATCAGCATAGCCTTTTGTCAGCAAAAGGGAAAAATCGGCAGTCGCCGATTGCAAATCGCTGATAGCGTTAGGCGCAAACAATTTTGCGTCCGCCGGATGTGGGCCTCTATGACTTCGCTTGTCGGGCATGGTGCATTTGTCCTTAACTAAACCGGCGATTATGATAATTCAAAACCGTCATGTCTGCAAGGCCGGCAAAAACAGATTGACATAATTACCTGCCGACCCTACCATTGGACTTTATCTGTGTTGCTATTAATAGGACAAGTAAATGCCGAGCCATAACTTAGCAGAAATCAAGATTGACGATTTGGAGATAATCGGCTACTCGGTCGCAGGCGAAGAAACCGTCGTTGCGATGCCCCAACTGGACGTATGTTTCGATATCGGCAAGGCACCCCACCAGATTATCTCCATCAATCACGTTCTACTTACACACGGTCATATGGACCACGCTGCCGGCATTGCGTATTATCTATCACACCGCAACTTTTCCGGTCAATCTCCAGGCACTATATTGGCTCCGAAGAATTTACTGGGCCCAATGAGAGAGATTATCGATGCCTGGTCCCGGCTGGACGGTAATAAAGTGCCGGCTAATCTGGTTGGTGTAAAAGCCGGCGATGAATACCAGATAAAGCCGAATTTATTCACCAGGATATTTCCCACAAAACACAGTAAAGGTTCTGTTGGTTACACGGTAATCGAAAAACGTAAAAAAATCAAGCCCGAGTACTCTAAGCTCAAAGGACCACAAATCGTCGAGTTAAAAAAGCAGGGAATCGAAATTGATAACCCGCTCGAGATCCCGATTGTTACCTATCTGGGCGATACGCAAAATGTCGATTTTTCACAATTAAAATATATTGTTGAGAGCAAAATATTAATCGCCGAGTGCACTTTCTATGAGGCCGAGCATTCCGAAAGGGCCGAGGCCGGCAGGCATATGCACATCAACGAATTTGCAGAGCTGATAGAAAAACTGCAAAATCAACATATTATTATCACGCATACGACACAGCGGACACCTATGCGGGAAATCCGCAGGATATTAAAAGAGGCCCTGCCGGCAGAAAAATACGATAAGAGTATTCTGCTTATGGACAACAGGCGAAGATAGCTCATCTGAAACATACCGACTTTCGCGTTTACGTTTTGGGTTTGTTTGGGTTTGTATTGGGTTTGTTTGGGTTTGTATTGGGTTTGTTTTGGCTTTGTATTGGGTTTGTATTGGGTTTGTTTTGGCTTTGAATTGGGTTTGTATTGGCTTTGAATTGGCTTTGTTTTCCTAATTGACCAAGTGTCCATTTGTTCATAATCCTTTGTTAATACTTTATTTACGTTAAACTTGACTTTTCGAAAATTGGCTTTGTTTTGCAAAAAAAGTTTATTTTTTCGTACGTAATCTTTCGTACTTCGTAAGTCGTTTATTAATCGCAGATTACGCCGATTCACGCCGATTTTTATTTTGCCGGCTTGGTGTACTTGACAAAACCTGCTTTTAAAGACAGCTTTATCGTAGGTTATTGCCTTCGTCCACAAGGCCATCGAAATGGCCTTTTTCAAAAGCCGGCGAAAAATGTGTTTTATTGTCCACTTATACCTCAAAATGTTTCAAAAACTTGTCATTTATGATGCAAAATAATGCTTTTTTCGTTAAAAATGGCTCCCTGCCCCCTGCCTAAGACTTGCTGGAGCAAGCTACTGCATGCAGGGATACGTGGGCCACTGCCCCACTAATGCGGTTCTCCGCTAAACTGCCACTTCTGTGACGATTGTAATTATACCAAACTCTGCCGGAATGTTCAATGAAAATCAAACTTTTTTAACAGAAAAACGCTTTTTTTGGTCATTCCCGCTCAGCCTGCCTCTTCCGTGATTGGGAGGCGGGGACCCAAGTCCCACAATCACTTTTATCTTGTAATCACGGGAGCTAGCCGATTTGTTACTAACACAGCCGACTAAGTAGAGGGGGAGTTGCTGTCTCAAATTTTCCCGTTCATACAATCATCTACTCATAAGGAGGTCGAAAAGAAATAGTATAGAAAGTTCAAGATGATGAATTTCCCGAGGGAAAATGCAAAAAACTGCAGATTTTGCGTTAAGTAGTCGAAAAATATGATATACTCAAGTTCGATCTTGGGTTTTAAGGATTTGTATTATGGCCAGATCATTATTCACGGTGGGTTATGAGGGTGCTACTGTTGACACTTTCATTGCAAAGCTAATAGAGAATGAAGTCGAGTGTATCCTTGATGTAAGGGCGCTTCCACTCTCAAGAAAACCGGGCTTTTCCAAAACGCAACTTGCTCGTAGACTTAACCGCGAGCGGATCCAGTATGTGCACTTACGTGACCTCGGTTCCCCTAAACTTCTTCGTGACGACCTCAAACTAACGGGTGACTACTCAACATTTTTCAAGAAGATGGCCCACTATCTTTCCGGGAAGAATGATGCGATAGGGACGGCATATAAATACGTTATGAACACGACATGCTGCCTAATGTGCTTTGAGAGATTGGCAGCAGAGTGTCACCGTAAGATAGTCGCCATGAAAATCAAAGTCAGAGATGGAAACGGCCTTCAAATAAAACACATTTAACTGAAAGCGCGGAGGGAAATGGTTGCGCCCGTAACAAAACGTGTTCTGATAACTGTCAAAGCTTATCCTAATCCGAGCAAAAGATACGGTGAAACAGTTTGTTGCGCCGGAATTGATGTGGACAGTCTGGAGTGGCTCCGGTTATATCCGATTCCTTTTAGAGATCTCGATACATCCCAGAAATTTAAAAAATATACCATTATTAGAGTTGGGTGTTGGAAGGCCCCTGATGACCATCGGGTTGAGAGTTACAAGATTGATTCCGATAGTATAGAAAAATTATCCCACCTTGATACTAAGCGAAAATGGGAAGATAGAAAGAAGATAGTAATACCAACTGTTTCGCATTCATTTTGCAACATCCTACAAGATATAGCACAAAGTAAATCATTGGGAGCCTTTAAACCTTGCGATATCGAGTTCTCTTGGGAGAAGGCAGTTTTAGAGAGTGAAGCCAAACGTAAAGCTTGTTATGCTCAGCTTTCTTTTTTTGATACGAAAAAGGAAGCTATAGAGCAAATACCATTTGATTTTTACTATCATTTTAAGTGCGAGGATGAAACCAATTGCCCCGGACACAAATTACCAATAATAGATTGGGAAATTGGCCAAGCCTATAGAGACTGGCATAACAGATACAAACCACAAGCTCTATTACTAGAAAAGATCAAAGAGCGCTGGCTCAACCGAATATGCTCGGATAATAATGATGTATATTTTTTCGTAGGAAATATGAATCGTTTCCGTGATCAATTTATGATCTTAGGTGTTTTCTATCCTAAAAAATGAGAGTTAAGAGTCTGAGCAAATTCAAACGACTTTGTGCCAGTTTTTGGCGTATTCAATAGGACACCCAACATAGGATATCTCCCATTCTTTGAGTATTGTACACCACTTAATTTCACGCGTGTTGAGCGCAATACCTGCCCAGAAATTACCGTATGTAAAGAATAAGATTACGTCATCTTCAAACTTGTGGAGAAATATATCAAAACCGCAAGAGCGCACATAATCGTGGATCTCATCAATCTCATTGAACACGCTTGTCAAGTGCGATTCAATTTTAGGTGTTCTGATCACAAAATATGGCCAAGGATTACTATCTTTTCCAATAGCATGTTGACTGGCATAATCAAACACCACTTGTAGATCTGGGTGGCCGGCTTGATGTGCAACTTCAGCTACCTCTACCCCGACCTTCAACAAAAACCTTGCAGTTTGATAGCAACTATCGTCATGCAAAGGAATAACTAGCTTTCCACTTGAGAACTCTTTGTTCCACAGAACAGGAACCTTTGACCAGTTGGTTTCGACCCCAACTACGCCTAAGCTTTTACCGGGCGCTGCAAACCACGTAATACCGTGAGTTAGAGCCCTCGCGGGCTTTTTCTTCTTCGTGATAACTCCCATTGAACATCTCTCCACTCCGATAATCGAATTCGAGACGACCTGCCTCTCAACCTTGCTGAGAATGTGGTTGCACTTGTCGCAAATCCAGCCTTTTGCTAATATAACAACGTCATTCCCCAAAGATTCGGGAATTATATGTTCTACAGAATTGAAAGAGCCTGTGCTTCCACAAAATATACATATGAATGGTGGCGTTACAGTTGGAATCATACAAAATTTACTCCAGTACCCGCCCACTTTTTCGCAATTGGCGTCAAAACAAGATTTTCCGCCAATGCTGTTTTATCTCTTTGTTTTATCATAACTTATATGCCCCAAAATACCGCAAATTCCCAAAACTGTCAAACCCAAAAAAAACCAAAAATCGCGCCACCCCCACCGTATGACCAATAAAATTAGAAAACTATCGCACAGCGATCCACCCCGATGAGATAACGCTTCGCTATCTCACGGGGCAGGCCATAATAATATTAAAAATCAAAGTGTAAAATGCAAAAATGATGATATTGCATCGACCTAAATTGCTGGTCTCGAATCGGTCAGGCAAAGGTCCACAAGCTCGTCGATTATAGCTGAGCCAGCACACATTACCTTGTCAGCACCGCCCCAGTACAGTTTCAAAGTACCATCATCTTCCGGCACAGCACCGCAGGTAAAGACTACGTTGTGCACATAACCGACGAGCTCCCACTGGTCTTCGGGCTGCAAAATCCAGCGGTCGCCAACGCCGAGAATAACAGAGGGGTCATCGAGCTTGTGTAAGGCGACACCGAGGCGATATACGTTGCCATCCATTGTCGGGAAGACGCCGTGGTAGATACTCAACCAGCCCTTATCGGTGCGAATCGGCGGCGCGCCCGGGCCGATTTTTGACTCGTCCCAGTGGTAAGCCGCGGGTTTCATTATCAGTTTCGAATCGCCCCAATGATGCAAATCCGGCGAATAGCTAATCCAGATTGACCAGGGACTGATATCGGAATGAGGCCTGTCCAGCCGGGCGTATCTGCCGTTGATTTTTTCGGGGAAAAGGATTGTATTACGATAGTCGGCCTGGGTGATAAAGGCGACCCTTTCGACCGATTTGAAATCCGATGTTTTAGCCAGTCCCGTGCGGACGCCGTGCCTGGAATAGGCGCTATAAGTTATATAATACTCGCCTTCCAGAAGGGTAATGCGCGGGTCTTCGACGCCGTACTCTTCATATTCGGAAAATGGCGGCTCTTTTGCGGGGACCATAAAAGGCGCAGGGCGGGCTTTGAAGTTGAAGCCATCGTCACTAAAAGCTGCGCCGATTATGGACCGGCCAGTATCGAGGTGCGAGCGAAACAGCATTATGTATCGGCCGTCGAATTTCGTGACGCCGGCATTGTGAACCGTCTCAACCTTGTAGGGGACATCATCCTTTGTGAGGATGGGATTGCCTTCGTAGCGAGTGACAAATTGTTGCATCATTTGTTTTTCCCCACGGGTAACCCCAGATTCAAGAATCTGGGGCTAAAAGTTTTGTGACCCCGGATTCAAGAATCCGGGGCTAAAATTTGTTTTGAAACATAATTTATCACATTTTCCAAATCTTCTACATCGAAACAGTACCTTTTGTCGTAACCTTTAGTCCATACTTTGCCGTTAAAACCGTTTTTTTGCAAGGTATATGTTCCTACACGTTTGTATCGTTTTACTATCCGCGGTATCGATTCTGAACAGGGTTCTGCAACTATATGAACATGATTACTGCAGACAGCAAGGGTGTAAATCCTGTGATTTATCTTTTTTGATTCGGCAACAATAATTTCTTTAACTAATCTTCTTTGTGATTCTTTTAATTTGACGGGCTCACTTTTTAGTTTTTGTTTATTCGTCAGATACAGCCTGATATCAGGTTGCAATACTCTTCCATTTTTGACCCAGCCCCTTTCGTCTCCCTGAAGCCAGCTCCCGTAGGTTGCCCAGGTCAACATATATCCAATCATTCTTATTTTCTTTCCCGGCGGAAGATTTCCTCATACACCTTTTCGTAGCCCGATACCATTTTGTCGATTGTAAAGTTTTCTTCTACGCGCTGCAGGCACTTTTTACGGTCGATCGCATCGATTTTGCCAACAGCGGCTGCCGCTTCATCCACACTGTTGACCAGGAAACCCGTTACCTTATCTTCGATAACCTCTCGACACGAACCCAAATCCATTGCAATTAAGGGCACGCCAGCGGCCATTGACTCGGCCATTACCAGGCCGAACCGTTCGGGTATGGTATTAAGATGAATAACGGCGTAAGCATCTTTAAGGAGCGCATCGCGCTGAACGGGATTAACGGGGCCGATGAACTTAATCGAAGTATCGTTGATGTGCGGCTTTATCAGGTCATCGAAGTACTGCTGGTCCTGAATTATGCCGGCTATTATGAGGTCCATGCCGGCTTTTTTTGCCACGTCAATAGCCAGATGCGTACCCTTATCCATGTGTATTCGGCCGTAATGGACAAGCTTGTCGCCGGGCGTTTCTCTAAAGGTGAGGTTGGAAAGGTCGATACCGTTGTAGACGGTTGCAAGATAAGGCAATCCGGGGTCTCTGTCGGAATCGCTTATGGAAGCATAGT
>JBARPZ010000291.1:0-9379 GCA_049643445.1 Sedimentisphaerales bacterium | reverse complement strand
AACTTGCCCGCGACATCCTCTACTGGCACTATCCCCTCAAAAAACAGCATTTCCTCGGAGGACGCTCGGCCGGTGCAATCCGGCAGGGCGACTTCAAGCTCATTGAATTCTTTGATAACGGCGAGGTGGAACTATATAATCTCGCCAAGGATATTTCGGAGAAACACAACCTGGTCGAGGAATTGCCGGCAAAAGCTAAAGAGCTGCAAAAACGCCTTACAGAATGGCGGGGGGACGTTGGGGCCCGGATTCCAGACTGAATGAGAAAAGTAAACTAAAAAACAGGAGAGATAGTTATGAGAAAAGTTGGTTACACGCGTCGAGATATTTTAAAAACTGTAGGTTTGGGTGCAGCATCATTGGTCGTGCCGGGATGTGCGAGCCCGGCTCAGCAAATCCCGCCCAGGGCATCTACGGGCAAGCCGAATTTCATAATCATTTTCACCGACGACCAGGGCTACCAGGACGTTGGCTGTTTTGGTTCGCCAAATATAAATACACCGAATCTTGACCGTATGGCTGCTGAAGGCACAAAATTCACGGATTTTTATTCGGCTGCTTCAGTTTGTTCACCTTCGCGTGCTGCTTTACTAACCGGCTGCTATCCACCTCGTGTCAGTATCACAAAAGTTTTATTTCCCAGGGATAGCATTGGCTTAAATCCTGATGAAGTCACTATCGCTGACATTCTAAAAGCTCAGGGCTACGCCACCGCCTGCGTCGGCAAATGGCACCTGGGCCACCTCCCCCAATTCCTCCCTACGAGCAACGGCTTTGATTCATACTTTGGCATTCCATACTCCAACGATATGGACGGTGTAAAGGGCAGGAATCGAAATCTTGACCGAGCGTGGCAGGAGAAAGACTACTCTCCATGGAACGTTCCATTGATGCGCGATGAAAAAATCATCGAAAGGCCGGCAGACCAAACTACCCTGATTGAGCGTTATACACAGGAGGCCGTCAGCTTCATCCACAAAAACAAAAATAATCCCTTCTTCCTTTATCTGCCTCACACTATGCCCCATGTCCCACTTTTCGTTTCTGATGAATTTTTCGTCGCCGATGCCCATAAAGCATACAAGGCAACTATCGAGCAGATAGATTCATCTGTGGGCCGGGTTCTTGAGGCCCTTAAAAAGGCCGGTGTGGATAAAAATGCCCTCGTGGTCTTTACCAGTGACAACGGCCCCTGGCTGAGTAAGAAGCATCATGGCGGCTCTGCACTGCCTCTGCGTGACGGAAAATTTACCACCTATGAAGGCGGTATGCGCGAGCCGACAATTATGCGCTGGCCGGGTAAAATACCTGCCGGCCAAGTCTGCGGTGAAGTCTGCGGAACAATCGACCTGCTGCCGACGTTTGCAAAGTTAGCGGAAGGTAAAATGCCGCCCGACCGTGTGATTGACGGAAAAGATATATGGCCATTGATGTCTGGAAAGCCGGGAGCAGAGTCACCGCATAAAGCGTATTTTTACTATAGAGGTAACAATCTTGAAGCCGTCCGAAGTGGCAAATGGAAGCTCCGTCGTGGGAAGAAAACCGAATTGTACGACCTCGAAGCCGATATCAGCGAGACCAATAACGTGGCTGCCGAACATACTGGAATCGTCAAGCGTCTGAACTATATAATGAAAGAGTTTGACCGCGAATTGAAGGCAAACGCTCGACCACCGGGAAAGGCTGTCGGATAGAAATGACAAATAAAAAAAATGGAGGAAAACATGAGAACGATTTGTAACACTCGCCGTGACTTCTTGAAAGCAATGGGCATCGGAGCGGCATCACTGACTCTCTCAGGCTGCACAAGTGCTTCTCAGTCATTTGGCGCTCAGGCCAATAAGAACCGCCCGAATATTCTCTTTTGCCTTGCCGACGATTGGTCCTGGCCCCACGCAGGAATAGCCGGCGACAAAGTAGTAAAGACTCCGACATTCGACCGCGTGGCACGTGAAGGCGTCTTGTTCAGGAAAGCATTTGTCTCTTCGCCATCGTGCACACCGTCGCGCGGTGCTATCGTGACCGGCCAGTGGCACTGGCGTTTGGAAGAGAGCGGCAACCTCTGGAGCACGCTGCCGGCAAAGTTCGACGTATACCCGGACATGCTGGAACAGGCCGGTTACCATATAGGATTTACCCGCAAAGGCTGGGCGCCGGGCCGCGACGGGCCGGGCGGACGAAAACGCAATCCCGCCGGCCCGCAGTACAAAAACTTCCAGCAGTTCCTCAAAGCCCGGCTGGAAGGCAAACCGTTCTGCTTCTGGTTCGGAAGTGGCGACCCGCACCGCGGTTACAAGTGGAAATCGGGCGTCGATAGCGGTATGAAGCTTGATGATGTAAAAGTGCCCGCCTGCATGCCGGATAGCGAACAGGTCCGCACCGATATCTGTGACTACTACTGGGAAGTTCAGCGCTTCGACACTGAAGTCGGGGAGTTGATGAAGATTCTGGAAAATAACGGTGAGCTGGACAACACACTGGTAGTAATCTCCGGCGACAACGGCATGCCATTCCCACGCTGCAAGAGCAATTTATACGACCTCGGCACCAACGTCCCGCTTGCGGTCCGCTGGCTGGCGAGAGTCAAAGGCGGCCGCATTGTAGACGACTTTATCAGCCTCGCAGATTTGGCGCCGACCTTTCTCGAAGTAGCCGGGCTGAAACCAACCACACAGATGACCGCTAAAAGTTTCCTAAATGTGTTGACCTCCGGCAAGTCCGGAAGCGTGGACCCGAAGCGCGACCACATCCTGACAGGCAAGGAACGTCATGTTCCCTGCCAGGAAACCGGTATGGCAGGTTTCCCGATGCGCGCGATACGAACGCACGATTTCCTGTATATCCGTAACTTCAAGCCGGACCGCTGGCCTGCCGGCGCCCCCAAAGGATATGCCCAGCCTACGGAAATAGTCGTGTCCCGCCCACGCGGAACATTTTATGGTTATGGTGACGTGGATGCCGCGCCTACAAAGTCTTACATGTTGAAGTACCGCGACGATCCCAAGGTTGCCAAGCTGGCTGAACTGGCATTTGGAAAGCGTCCGGCAGAAGAACTCTACGACCTGCGTAAGGATCCTGACCAGCTAAACAATGTCGCCGCTTTACCCGAGTACGACAAAGAAAAAAACAAACTCGCCACCTCTTTGATGGCCGAACTGAAGGCAACAAAAGACCCGCGCGTCCTCGGCAAAGGGGACATATTCGACACTTATCCCTATTACGGCGGAAAGTGATGATAACCTTGAGAGCTATACTAATTGTATGCTGGCTCATATCCATACCGGCGGCCAGCGATGCGCAAAGTATGCAGCGGAGTATTATTCCAGCAAAGCCGCTGGAACGCCGGGTCGACAATGATACCATGCTCCGGATCTACGAGCAGGTTAAGACTCCGTATAAGTACGGCGTGGTTCTTAAAGCTGAGCAGGGTGGGAAAGTGGATTGTCCCAGTGTGTATCGCTTCAGCGGCAAGTGGTACATGATGTATATCATCTTCGACGGCAACGGCTACGAAACCGCCATCGCCGACAGCAATAATCTGCTGCAATGGAGGCCGCTGGGCAGGATACTTAGCTTTCGCAAAGGGACATGGGACGCCATGCAGGCCGCCGGTTATATCGCACTGCAGGACCACACATGGGCCGGCTCGTACGAGCTGTCAAAGTTCGAAGACAAATACTGGCTCTCCTATATCGGAGGAGCGCTTAAGGGTTACGAAACAGATCCATTAGCAATCGGCATTGCCTGGACCACGGATCCTGGCAGATCCATCCAGTGGAATCGATTGAGCCAGCCTGTGCTTTCGAGAGACCAGGCAGACGTACGAGAATTTGAGGATCTGACCCAGTACAAAAGCAACATCATTTATGACCGCCAGAGAACGCTCGGCTATCCCTTTGTCATGTTCTACAACGGCAAAAGCGCCAGCGGATACGAGCGAATCGGAATGGCTGTCTCAAGGGACATGAAGAACTGGCTCCGCTATGGAAACGAACCGGTTATAGATAACGGCAAGGGTATATCCGGCGACCCTCAAATTGCCCGTATCGCCGATGTATGGGTAATGTTCTACTTCGGTGCATTCTGGAAACCAAAGGCGTTCGATACGTTTGCGTGTTCCTATGACCTCGTTCATTGGACCAAGTGGCAGGGCCCCGACCTTGTTGCCCCTTCCGAGCTGTACGACAATACCTACGCCCACAAACCCTGGGTGATAAAACGTAAAGAAATCGTCTACCACTTTTACTGCGCAGTCGGCGACCAGGGCCGAGTCATTGCGCTGGCCACGTCCAAAGACCTCAAATGAAAAACCTCAAAATAGCATAATGACCTCCCACGCCGCCCGCCGGCTAAAGCAGATTGTGTCTTATAGGATTTCACTCATCATTCACCAAGCGCATAAAAAAGGCCGAGCCAAATAAGCCCGGCCTTGTGTAAATTGTTAGAAAAATAAATGTTATTGTTTGGACAGTGCGGCCACCTCTTCGCCGGTCAGCCCGTAGCTGAAAATCCGGACATCGTCGATAAGCCCGTTCCAGAAGCGGTCCGGGTGTTGCGAATTATTACCAATGAACACTGGTTTGTCATCCAGACGTATCTTGCCCGGTGCTTGCTTGGAGTTGTCCACTTGGCCGTCGATGTAAAGATATATCCTGTTGCCGTCGTAGACACCGGCAACGTGATGCCATTGACCGTTGTTTACGTCAATGGTTCCGTAGAGACTTCCCCATCGGTTGTCGGGAACAAGCAGCCCTGAGCAGGAAAATTCGAGCGCATAGCCGCTGCGCTTTCCATGGAGGCGCCATGAGCGGTCACCCTTTGTTACAATGGCCTGCCATCTCTTATCAATTGTGTCGGTCTTTATCCAGGCGCAAACCGTTATCTGATTTCTGATAGCCAGGTCATTGCTGTCTTCGATTTCGATGTAGTCACCGTCGCTGTCGAATTCGAGCGCGCCTCCGATTATTCCCGTGGTCCATGTTGGGTCGCCCATGATGTTGCCGTTGTATTCAGTCCCGGCGGAGTTGATGATGGTATCGCCTGCGCCTTCATCGAGTTTCCAGTGGGCAACGAGTCGACCGGTATTGAAGCTCCAAAGCTCGCCCGTTACGACCGAGCCGTCGGCCTGTACTGAGTCGATGCGCCAATAGTAGGTCATTGCTCTCTGAAGACTCCCCGGCTCGGCGTACTCGGTCGTGACCTCACCGAGCAGTGTCAGTTGGTCGGGGTCGCTGCCGAAGTAGACCCTGTCGGTGGTGGCATAGGCACCGGCCATCCAGCTCAGCTTGAGTCTATTCAGTACTGTTCCCTCGGCTCCATTGGACGGATCCGGTTTGATGGCGGTTGCCTTTAGGTTCAGCGGTGTCGCCTCCAGTTGTTCAAGTTCCTCAGCCGAAACCTCTCGAACGGTCAAATCTCCGAAAATCACTTTATATGTGCCGGTGTCCGTTTTCCAGCGCATCAATACCGCGTGAGGAAATTCCGCCGTAACGGTCGTGCCGTAGTACGCCGGGTCCTTGCCTTCAGATGCCAGATGCGTATAAAACGCCCCCGTCATCTGCAGACTCATTATCTTCTGGATAGTTTCAGGCTGTTCGGCTTCCGTCATGGGATGTCCGAAGTTCTCAATCATGGCGTTCTGGAATTCCTCCATCACTTTCACCACGGTCAGTTCGCTCGGGTATTTACCGCCCGTAAGTTCGGCAAACAAACCCAATACTTCAAGGTGATATTTCTCGTCCGCCGACAAGTCAAGCTCGGCAACCAGCTTGTAGTCGTCCGGTATGGTGAAGACGAAAAAGTCCGGCGAGACCTCTACATTCCATTCAAAGTCACAGACCGTCATATCCATCATTCTCTCGCCGCTGTCACTGAAGACCTCTATCTCGCAGCGAACGGGCAGCTTTGTGGCCGTATCAACCCAGATGCGACCGACCACATTGCCGAGGATTTTTTCGACAATATTTGGGTCATGGGATTCAAATCCTTCAACCTCTATACCGTCCACGATACTGTGCCCGAGTTCCGTGTATTCGTTCTCCGTGAACTGTTTGACGAGGGCTCTCGGGTCGCCGTTTTCTTTTTGCATCTTCTCGAAGATTTCATCGGTCAGCTTTATCCGTATGTACTTTTTTTGATTGGCCATAATCGAGACAATGGCCTTTTCGTCGAGTACAACATACGTTTCGCTGACGGGCCTGTCGCCCACGTAAGAAGTCGTCAGCATGCCTATATCCTTTGCGATGACCACTTCCATTTCCAGATTCAGCGGACTGTTTGCCGGCATGCCGGGTACATTTGTCATATTCATTTTCATTTTATATGTGTACGCCTTGATCTGTTCGAGTTGTTCAAGTACTTGGGCCAGTGCAATACTGCCTGGCCCGATGGCCTGCAGCCCGATAAGCACTCCAATTATTATCACCGCAGCAGCGGCTAATTTTGTTATCCGACTTTTCATAATTGTTCCCCTTATATTCGGCCGTGGGGCAGCCGATTTTTGTTGTTCAGAAATTTCCAGTGCCTCTAAAACATTGCCAAGAATCCTCTCATGTGTATCGGCCGTGGCCTCGAAACGCAGTTTCTTGATGAGCTTCTTAATATTATCTGCTTCTCTCATTTCTGTACCTCGCCATTAAGCATTGACCGTAGTTTATCCAGGCCGTATCGGTATCGGCTTAAGGCTGTTTTAATGGACACGTCCTGCAATTTGGCTATTTGTCGAAATCTCATATCGCCGTGCACACGAAGTATAACAACCTCGCGCTGCTCGTAAGGAAGTTGAGTTATCGCTTGCTTCAATTTTTGCAGCTCTTCTGTGCATATCACTAACTGAATCGGGCTTTTCGCATCTGATGTCATTTGTGCAGCCTCGTTGACTGCAACAGTTGGACGACGCTTTTTTTGGCGGATGTAATCACGCGCTCGATTAGCAACACAAGTTGACAAATAACCTTTCAAGCTTCCACGCAGACGGAACCGGTCCACGGATTTTACAAACGAGATGAAAACTTCCTGCACAATGTCTTCTGCTGCACTGCTGTCGTACAGAAGGTTGGCTGCTAACGTTAGCAAATCGGCGGCATACTTTTCATAGATGGCTCGGAAAGCATCTCGGCTGCCGCACTTAAATCTCCATAGAAGCAATCTGTCTTCGAGCATCTGCAACTCACTTAACTGATATCAGTACAATCGATTGTCACTAATATAACGATGAACGACTATATTTTACTCTAAATTAAATCACTTTTTTGCCGTATTCCGCTTTCCAATCCCAAATTCCCGATTTCCCGCAAAGTATTGCATAAAAAAGGCCGAGTCAAAAAAAGCTCGGCCTTTGTAATAAACATTATATTCGCTCAGTAAATTTACTTCGGCAGATTCTCTTCTAACACATCCTTGACACTCAAATCGCCATAGATAACGCGGTAAGTGTCCGAGCCTTCCGGGCGGTACCAGAATATCGCCGTATCGGTATCACCCAGTTTCACACCTTTGCCGGCATAGTGATATTTGTCGTCAATTTCTAATAATTGGAGGAAGAACATTCCTCGTGGAAGTGCCATCGCAAGTTTCGCTGCTTTATCTTCCGAGAGGCCCGATTGAGCAAGCTTTTCTCCAATGAGAGGCATTTGTTTCATATAACTTTCCGTCCCTACTGTTTCCGGGAACTTGCCGTCCAGCAGGACCTCGGCCCAGACACGAAGGCTCTCAACAAAGTCTTCCTCGGTGCCTTTCGTGAAGTCGATTTCGGCCTCGTCTAACGTATACCCCTCCGGCACGTCCATACTAATCTGCGAGTCATCTATGGGCTTATCAAACTTGAAATTCTTCAGGACAACAACAAGCTGTCCTAATCGAAGTTCTACCCGTATCGGAACAGCCGTCTTGGGGTCGGCCCATATCTTCAATTCTTGATTATTGTTACCTCGGCCTGAAAATCCGATAGCTTTTCGTCCGTCGATTACCTGCTCGCCAAGCTCTTTGACATCAGGACTGTCTTTTAACTCCATAAGGACCTCCCGGACAAATCCTATGTAGCTTTTCGTCATTTCCTGAAGTTGGCCTTTTATGTCTACATAAGTTGCTGTTTTTTCCTCGTCATGGAGCACCAACATTTTCCCATTCTCCGTGTCAAGAATTTGGGTCATATTGGGTATGTTCGATAAGGTCCTTCTGATTCGTGAACCCACAACTATGTCGTGCATCACGACCGGATTGCTTTCTTCGTCGCCGATAATGAAGTCGTAGACTACAGTCCGCGCCTTGAGAATCGGCTCGATGACCTGGGCAAAGGTTACTGTGCCTCCTGTGATTGAATGTATACCTATTAGCACCGCGAAAATTATTGCAGCCGCTGCTGCCATTCTTGTTATCTTACTTTTCATAATTATTCTCCTTAGATTAAGGCCTTCGCCGGCTTTGCGCGCGGTTTTGAGCCTTACATTCTGTTTCTGAATAATCTGATTCAAGACCTTATCCTCGAGCTGGCTTTCAGATAAGGCCTTACCATTTTTAACCAGACGCCCTTGAAGGGCCTTTAGCTCTGACGCTTCAGCCCGGCAGCTCTGGCAGTCCTTCAGGTGTTCTGAGACCGTCTTTTCCTGGGTTTCGTCCAAAAGTCCCTCAACATAAGCGACCAAAAGTTCTTTACATTTTGCGCAATTCATTTTACACCTCATAAATTTCTTCTTGTTTCTGCTGTTCGAGCGATTCACGCAGCATCACATAGGCCCTCGAAAGGTTTTTTGTAACTGTGCCTAACGGCATCTCGAACTGCTCGGCTATCTGGCTGCACGAGTAACCGCCGTAATACCGCAGCAGAACAACTCTCCTGTACGCCTCAGGCATCTCGGCAATTGCCGCTTCGAGTGCGTAATCCTGTGAGAGTTCCGGGCTGGGAGTTTCTTCTGAGTATGAACGGATAGCTTCTCGCTGGCGGCGGACTTGCAGTTTTCTTTGCTGTTCTTTTGCTACGCGGTCGCTGATACCGAGCAGCCAGGAAAAGAATGCACCCGGTCTTTTCAGCTTGTTCATATTGAAGTAGGCCCGCACGAGGGTTTCCTGGGCGGCCTCTTCGGCGCTGTCTTTATTGCCGAATTTCCCGGCCAGGTGTGCCAGAAGGACCGCCTGATAGCGTCGCACAAGGTAGCGAAAATCATCCGGATGCCCGTCCAAACAACGTTCAATGTAGTATTTATCAGTTTCAGACATATTCGCACCTCAAAAAACTCTTAAGGATTCGTGTTTTCACTATATAGTGTAGGTTTGCCCGTTTTTGCGACATCAAAAAATAAAAAAAGTCTCCGCCAGGGGAAAAATTCCCGCTTTTCTCTCCAAAAGCGCATAAAAAAGGCCGGGTCAAACAAGCCCGGCCTGT
>JBARPZ010000290.1:0-7728 GCA_049643445.1 Sedimentisphaerales bacterium | reverse complement strand
GAAACGACCCATCCAGCAAAGAAGCGACAGCGCCCACAGCAGAGAGAAGTTCACCGCCAAACTAATAATGACTTTTCTTCTGGAAATCAGGATTACTCCTTCTCCGAAATTAGATTAACCGGGCTGAGGCGTTTGCGATTTACTTTACTTTCCACGAAGCCGCTTGATACCGCCGAACATGGCCAACATGCCAACACCCCATATAAGACTATTAAAGAGGAAAGTCAGGATTTGAATCACCCACGGCCAATACTCACCCAGGTCGGTCATAATAAAAGGCGTAAGGACAGGCACGCTCAATACAAAGGCCAGACTATGGGCACACTTTTCCCATAGGCCGGTATGCACATTCGGATTGAAGTTGAACCAGTAGTACTGAAACAAAACCACCGTCAAAAGGAAATGAAAAGGCACGAACAAAAACAGAAAAATTATCTTATTCTTCATTTATAGCTCCCTCAGTTAAAATCCGGCCGCTCGTCGCTCGTCCCAAGCTATGTCAGTTCCCGGAAACAATGTAATACCTAAGCCCTCTCGAAGTTTGGAGGCTGCCCATCGCCATCGTCAAGTTGTATGAACCGTTTTCCTTGAAGTATCCTTCCGCAGCATATGGCACTCCCGATCCCGTTTCGTTGGCCTTCCCGAAAACATACTTTACATCCGGGTCATCCCTGCATATCTCAGGCCAGTTATAGGAGCCGGAGCCCGGCCACAGGCTCTCCATTTCCTTATAGTCCCTGGCTCGCCTGGCTTTCCAAAATTCTTTGCACACCGCCTCTGGTGAGTCCGGCCATTGCTGGCGAGTTGCAATAGTCTTCATGGCCTCAGTATGGGCTTCTTCCCATGTTTTTACTCCCGTACGTTTCCCGCATGATGGTAACAGTAAGAGGCTACCCAGGCACATAAACATGACAATCTCTATTCCATTACGTCTCATCTTAATCATATTTTACTACCTCCTGATTTTCCATCGGTTCCTAACATTCGAAATCAATGGTGCTGAGCCTGTCGAGGCGCGAGTCGAATGGGCTGGTTTGATTTGTAAGCTATTGTATATGCTCTGGAACAAAAAGTAAAGCCGAAAGAAGAAAAACTATTCCTTGAACCAGAACACGTAAAACGGCTTTATCGCGCATATTATCAGTAAAGCTGCGAACCACCAGATGCTTAAGTCCATTATATCAGGTATGAGTTTGGCTATGATAAGGGTCGAAAACATCGCCGCGACCTGGGCCAGTTTTACATCTATAAGACTAAACTTTTTCACTCGTTTGTCCATGTCTTCTAAAAGCCCCATTTCAGAATCTCCTTAACATAATGATTATTTTCTGTCTTCTACCCTATTAGTCTTAATATCGGCCCGGATGGTTCATATTTCGTCAAAATTTATTCTCAGAGGATTCCGGCCGTATTCTGCGACACAGCAATGACAACGACCATCGAGTATCGAGCATCCGCTGCCAAAAAGATTGAATTTTCAGGAAAGATTAGATATCCTTTTAGAAATAGCAACCGGGTACTTTTTTGCCGGTGCCGCCGTTACTTTATGTCATCTTTTTGCCTTTTAGGGATGAAGTCAGGCCCTTTTATGAACGGATATTGAGTTTGTTTGGGAGAACAATGAAATGAAACGTGTACTGTTAAATCCAGTGATGATTTTGGCGGCGATTTGGTTGACCGGTTGTACGGTAGTTGTCCATGAGGATAAAAGGCACCCCCCTCATGAGCCGGACGTGATTTATGTTCCGGCGGACGGTGTCATCGAAGAGATAAATGCGGCGGGCAAACTTTCTTTCGATCCGCATAGACGGGATGCCTACATGCGAATTGCAAAGCGTCCCGACCTGTCCGACGCGGCACAGGTGCATCTGGTTAACGCCGTCTTTGACAACCTCTCGTTTGAACCTATGAAGCGTGACGTACTGATGGCGCTTATCTCGAATCCGTGCTTTAGTCCTGCGGGCCGGCAGGCGATTCTTACGCAATTGGACAGGCTTTCCTTCGAGCCCACCAAGACTGAAATTCTTGAAGCGATAAGCCGCCGTTAGCTCTGCATCATCCAATCCCTTGACTAACAAGGTTGAATTTTCAGAATAAAGTTGATATCCTGTTGGAAATGAGGCTCAGCTAACACTTGTTTTGTTCGATAACGGAACGGCTCAGAATTTTCGCTAAAAGATTTTAGGAGGTAAAAATGAATTCAAAAAGGTTTGTAACGTGGATAATTATTGTGGTAATGGTCTTCCATGTGGTTCCTTCAATGGACGCTGTAGCTCGGGCGCGTAGTTCCGCCGCGCCGGCCAAGGAGGTGGACAACGTGGCGCCTCGAGGTTTCAAGTCGCTGTTTAACGGCCGGGACTTCACAGGATGGAAGGTGCCGGAAGGCGACGGGGGGCACTGGAAAATCATTGACGGAGTGATAGACTACGATGCCCAAAGCGAAGCCAAGGGGGATAAGAACCTCTGGGGGATAGGTGAGTACGGGGACTTCATACTGAGAGTCGACTGGAGGATAAAGGAAACACCATACGTGAATCAAGGGGTTCCCTATGTCCTTCCCGATGGCACACACGCCAGGGACATTAAGGGTAATGAAATGCGGATGGCGCTGCCTGATTCGGATTCCGGGGTTTTCCTCCGCGGTGCCGGCAAGAACCAGGTGAACATCTGGTGCTGGCCAATCGGCTCCGGCGAGTTTTATGGTTACAGGACCGACGCAAAGCAGCCGGCACATATCCGCGCCGGTGTCACGCCTCGAACGCAGGCCGACAAGCCGGTCGGACAGTGGAACCGCTTTGAGATAACGATGCGGGGTGACCGGGTGACAGTTGTGCTCAACGGTAAGACAGTCATCAAGAACGCTCAACTGCCCGGCGTCGCCGCGAAGGGAGCCATAGCATTCCAGCACCATGGCGGCAAACGTAACGGCAAATGGGTCAGCCCGCCGGCTCTGTTGCAGTTTAAGAACATCTACATAAAAGAGCTATGAGGCTGCCGGCAACAGCAGGTTATGCACAGGGAGTTGTTGCTGCCGAAGGCACAAAGATAAACAGGCGGCTAAATAAGAGAAGCTATTTGCCGAAGAAAAACAGGCAGAACATATACACGATATAGATGACCAGCAGGACGGATCCGGCGAGTCGGCTGATAGTTCGTTTTCCGACCACTGCAAAGATTGCGAAGGCGGCGCTGACGGCAATCATTATCCAGTAGTCGCTTCCGGCTGCGAGCCTTTCCACGACTTGAAACGGTCGAATCGTACCTGCTGCCCCGGTTACCAGAAGTGTATTGAAGATATTGGAGCCGACGAGGTTGCCGATGGAGATATCGTGCTGTGCCTTGATAGCGGCCACGACGCAGGTAGCAAGCTCCGGCAGGGATGTCCCGAGGGCGACGATAGTCAGACCGATGACCGCTTCGCTGAGGCCGATTTGCTCACCGATTACCACGGCGCTGCGTACGGTCATCTCCGCCCCGAGAGCCAGGCCGGCCAGGCCGATGGCGACGAAGATGATGTGTTTTGAGCCGTGTTGTTCTGGTGTCCCTGTGTTATTGCTTTGCCGCGATGCGCCTTCTCGTTTTGCTGAATAAACGGTCATCAAAATTAAAGCGAAAAAGACGGCCAGCAGGCCGATAGCTTCCATGCGCGACAGAGAGAGATTGTGCAGTACAGGCCAGAGCATCAGCGCAACTATTAACATCGCCGGTATCTCGCGGCGCAGCGTTCGTTTTTGTATGCTTATAGGCCGAATCAGCGCCACCAGACCGCCGACAAGGGCCAGGTTGGCGATGTTGGAGCCGTAGACGTTGCCAATGGCTATGTCGCCGGCACCCCGGACCGCCGCTGAAATACTCGCCGCTACCTCGGGAGCAGATGTACCCATAGCCACCACCGTCAGCCCGATGACCAGCGGGCTGACGCCGAAGTGCTTTGCCAGCCCGACCGCCCCCGCCACTAACAGGTCAGCGGACTTCCACAGTAACGCCAATCCCCCAGCCAAAAGTAGACAAGCCCAGGTTATGTTCATTTCTTCAACGTCTTAGCGATTAGATACTCTCCTTGTACCATTCTATCTTCAGAGCAACAATATGCGATATCGCCGTCCACGTCAAACCAAAAACTATATCAGCTTTTGACTTGCTTTGAATGTTCCGGTGTTGGATTTTAGTTTTCGATATTTGATGTCCGTTCCCATAAAGGAATGTAGTGATATGGAACGTGTTATACTTTTCCGACAACGAGACAGGCGTTGTGTCCGCCGAAGCCGAAGGAATTGCTCATCGCGATATTGACGTTTGCTTTTCGTGCCTTAAGGGGGACGAAATCCATTTTCAGGTCGCATCGCTCATCGGGATTTTCGAGGTTTATCGTAGGCGGGACGACCGATTTGTTGATGGCTTTTATACATATTATAAGTTCCACTGCACCGCTTGCACCGAGTAAATGGCCAAGGGAGCCTTTTGTCGAGCTGACGAGCAGCTTATAAGCATGGTCACCAAAAACAGTTTTGATAGCTGCGCTCTCAGTGATGTCATTTAGCTCGGTTCCTGTCCCGTGTGCATTGATATAGTCAACTTTCTCCGATTCGAGGCCGGCATCATTTAGGGCCAGCTCCATTGCCATTGCGGCGCCTTCACCGTTCGGCATAGGTGCGGTAATGTGATAACCGTCATCAGTGGCACTGTAACCGAGAAGCTCGGCGTATATATGGGCACCGCGTTTTTCGGCGCGGTCTTTTTCTTCGAGGATGATGACGCCGGCACCCTCAGAAAGGACAAAGCCATCTCTGTCCTTGTCAAATGGTCTTGAAGCCGCAGTGGGGTCGTCGTTTCGAGTGCTCAGCGACCTTGCGGCGCAAAACGACGCTAACCCTATTGTGGTAAGGGCCGCTTCGGAACCGCCTGTTATCACAATGTCACTTTTGTCAGCAAGAATATTTGAAAAAGCTTCTCCGATGGCGTGACTTCCGGAAGCGCAGGCGCTTACAACGGAAAAATTTGGTCCTCGAAGGCCGTAACGAATGGCAATATTGCCACTACCGGCGTTGGCCATAAGCCTTGGGACAGTGAAAGGGGAAAGCTGCCTTACGCCTTTCTTCAGAAGCCTTAAGTGCTGTTCTTCAATCTCTTTGATACCGCCTATTCCGGTGCCCACGATGACACCGACCCGAAAGACGTCCTCTTTTGCGAAATCGAGCCTGCTGTCATCCACAGCCTGGCTTGCGGCGGCGACAGCAAACTGTGTGAAGCGGTCCATTCGTTTGCTTTCGCGATGTTCAATGTATTTTGTTGGTTCGAAGTTTTTTACTTCGCCGCCGAACCTTACCGGATATGCGCTGGTGTCAAAGGATTCAATGGTGGATATACCGCTTTTCCCCTCGCACAGCGCAGTGAAAAGGCAGTCGGCTGATTCGGCCAAGGCGGTGACACAGCCCAGGCCTGTAATTACTACTCGCCGTTTACTCATGTTAAACTTGTTCGCTACTGTTGCTCCCTGGAACGTGCAGCATTGGAGATGTAATCAATTGCGGCACCGACCGTCTGGATTTTCTCCGCCTCTTCGTCAGGAATACTCATATCAAACTCGTCCTCAAACTCCATAACCAGTTCAACCGTGTCCAGAGAGTCGGCATTCAAATCGTTAATAAATGAGGTCTCACGTGTGATTTCAGACTTCTCTGTCCCCATTTGCTCACTTATTATGTCGATAATTTTCGCTTCAATTGCCTGAACATTTACCTCGTCAGCACTCACTTGTTTTTCCTCCCTGTTCAAAAAGGAATTAATTCCATAACCTTACAATTAGTCTCAAGAAACTAAAACGGCAAAAAACCATTAAAGTCATTTCTATTTTGGCAGGTAATAATAACTCTTAATGCATTCGTCAACAAATATTTTTTATTTTTTTTGCGGGGCCGAATTAGTTTTGAGTTCATAGTGCTCGGTTTTGAGGCTTTGATGCCGGAGGGAAAACCAAAAACTGACCACAAATTACACGAATTAACGCTGATTACGTGGATTTTTGACCGTATATACCCCCCTGCGCGGGCAGAAACTTCAAGGATTACACAGAGGATTTAGCCACAAAAAGGCAAAAAGAAAAATTTAGACGCAGATTTCGCAGAAAATCCGCAATCCGGTATTCTGACAGCCCGAACTCCGGCACGAATCAGAGAAGTTTCTCTTACCGGCCGAGGTTTTTAGGGGGCCTTTGCATCCTCAGGAGGAAAACCGTCCGGCATCCAGGGCGGCAAGACGGCAATCGAGGCCCTGGCCTCATCTGTAGTGGGTACGGCCCACGCCTGGAAAAATGGGCCGAGGTTCCTGCCAACCGCCCGCGACATACGCACCATCCACTGGTCTCTTTTCTCGTCATCGCTTTGCGGACGCTGCTCTTGTGTGAGGGCCCTGTATTCTTTGAAGACCTTCGTAAACGGCTCCCAGCCGAACGCCTCCTGCAACTGCATATACATACACAGCGCAAGAAACGGATCTCTCTTCCATTTCTCATAGTCACAGCCATCGGCAAAATAGCGTTCGGTATTGCGCTTGCGGGCCCGCTTGGTGATGGACGGATGTCCCTTGTCCGGGACGTCGCAGACCTTATCCATTATATACAGCGAGAACAGATTGACCGTGACTTCCCCTGTCCCCCTGAATGTCCAGTCGTAATTCTGATGATTATGCCCAATCTCGTGGAAGAGCCCCCACACCCCGCCGTGCCTGTTGGATATTATCCTTTTCTTATCGACTATCGTGGTCGTAATATCCAGCATCGTCATAAGCGGATAGCCGGCGTGCATGTACCCGGCGCTAATCTGAACATCCGGCACAAAGCGTTCGAGGCGCCGGCGCTGCGGGTCTCGGCCGAGCAATTCCGCATAGCGGTCCATTACCGAGTCCCAGAATTTCATCAGGTCCTCGGGATCATCGACCGTGCGCAGGACCTTCGAAGGCAGTGTCAAAATCAGCTTCCTGCCGGCCAATTCGCCCCAGGGAGCTGGGTGATTGCGTATCTTCTTACGCCATTCCTCTACATTCGTTTTACCCAAGACAAAATATGGCGCTGGGACCGCCCCATCTATGGTGACCGTTATTTCTCCAATCTTCAAATCATACGGCGTTTCAATATAGACCAATCCGCCGAACGCATTTGCGGCCTTGGTTTCAGTCTGCGAAAGTGCAAATCTGCGGCATATCTCCGGCGCCCTTGCCCACGAGCTTTTTCCCCAGAGCCGGTCATTGTGCGCACCGATTCGCACGTATAGTCCCTTCTCCGTCACATCCTTCGGCACTGTCACAGTAATAAGCTCCCCCGCTGCTGCGTAAAGGCCCGTGCTGTGCCAATACAGGCTTCTCCTGCCACCAATGTGCCAGCCGGCATCGCTTATGTTTATCTTTATCTTCTGCGCCACTGGCTTGGCGCGCTCGCCGACGGAGCCCGGAAAGACCTCGGCCGCAGGATGGGCTTTAACCTGCTCGGCCGATACCCCACTGGCCTTCCTGACCTGCAAAGACAAAATCACATAATCCGGTCGCATGTCCCTTGTAAGTTGCTTCTGCGCTGTCGGAATTACGCTGTCCTCACGATACTGCTGCAATTTATCAAGCTTATCCAACAGTTCCGCGGCCGGCAGCACCTCGCCGGCTCGTGATATGATATCCACCGCCTCATCAATCTTGTCCGGCGGAATCTTCTTCTCGCCTTTGACCTTCGCAATCAAGTCA
>JBARPZ010000289.1:0-15590 GCA_049643445.1 Sedimentisphaerales bacterium | reverse complement strand
CAAGTAAAGCGGCTCCCAAGTCGCCTTCCCCCAAGCGGATGAGTTACCTCTGCCACTTATGATAAAATCTTCCGTCTGCCGGACCAGTAGCACCTTGGCAGGCGGTTTTTCTTGGGCCAACTGCTGCGTGAATACTCCCGAACAACCACCAACCACCATGGCCATAACCATCCCAACAAGTACACGTTCATTCATAATTATTCTTCCTTTTCGCTTGATTGTAAAATTAACAAAAATGGGAACATTACTTGTCAATCATAGATTCGATCTCGGTCAACGGTGTTCCTAGGACGGCATATGCGCCGGCAACCACTGAGGTTTTCATGAAACTTCTTCGGTACATGTCCAATTATCATCTATGTGAACTTATCCCAGCATATCTTTACTATTGCACAGTCTCGTCTAACTAAGAATTAGTAGCCATCCTTTGCCGGGTGCAAAAGGAATCACGTCCACGGGAGCGAATGAGGCGGCATCCTGAAAACCTTCTATATAGGGAGCGGTGAGCTTTGTACCTTTACTGTTTATGCCTAATGCATTCCAGTCTATCTTGAGCCGGCAATTTGCTGGCTCTGGCGCCCAGCTCGCAATCGCAATCAGTACTTTACTTTTTTTTACATAGGCTGTGGCCAGTACGTTTTTATGATTTGTTCTTATGGGGCACGAGGGAGACCAGTATCCAACCATTTTCGCCTCAGCTATCCCGAACTCATCCCAAAACTTCCACATGCTGGAAGGATTGCCGGACCATGGCAAACGGCCTGTCATACCATATATCATGCCACGCCAGGGATTACCACCACCCTGCAGCATCTCGCCGGTCAGACCGAAGGGAATGCCCGAGATCTCAATCAGCCAGTAATCGGGCGGCTCATTGTAATTGAATCCTTCGCCGAACCAGATGCTATCAATATACGGGAAATGCTCCATGTAAAGATTAGCGTTGCTTGTCCATCCGGCGTGCCGGTTGAAATGATTCCAGGAATGAACGTCAATAAGACTGCCCGGGCGATGACGATCGAGAATCTTGCGGACCCGCTGCATTACGATGCGGTCATACGCAACATCGTCGATGTAAATGCCGTCAATTTCGACGTTCTGAGCGAGCCATTTGAGCCCCTCAAGGTAATAATTGTGCCATCGAGACATGCCATTTGTAACGATGGCTGCATCAACGTGGCCTTCGTATTTGCCACTTCTAAAGATGTGTCGCCACGCTGGGATATAACCGGTACGAAGGTGCTTTTGCAGCCAGGGATCAGCTCCTTGAGGATTGATTATGGTTCGTTCGATGTTTCCGCCGCCAACGGCGAAGATTTCATCACCCAGACTTCGCAGGGTCCACAGTTCTGTGACGTGATTACTGAGTTCCCGAACAGTGTAGTATATCTTGGCCTTCAAGCCTTCTTTATGAACCTCTTGGATGTACGCCTTCAAATCACTTACAGTATCCTCGTGAAATGGATAATTGATGTAAGGGTTGAGCTCATTGCCGTGGTGGATGTTTATGATATTAGCGCCACCTTCTTTGGCCCCTTTCAACCATGTCCTCCAATTATCACCACCGTTGTGATAGTACCGGTTATGCCAGTGCGCAGCGTAGTTTATCGGCTTGACAGGGGTTATCAGTAAATCAAAATAGAAATCAAACGTTTCCTTTGCCTTAATGGTTCGAGGCCCGCTATAGGCGGTCAAAACAACGCGGTCGGTGCCAACATTAGCCACATTGCACCCGCCCTTACCATCATTATACCACGCTGTTGGCAGGTTAAGCTTTTTATATTTGTAATAGATATTAACTAACGGCCGCACGTAGTCCGATCCTTTAAACTGGCACCGCAGACCGGCATTGACATTGCCAATCCAAATACTGTCCTGATGTTTGTCCTGGTCCCATTTCCATTTGACTTCTCGAGCTCGCAAGCCGCCTGTGTGGTTCATACCCATCAAATATCTCGCAACACTGCGTTTGAAAGGTATCTCCAGCCGAATATCTTTGACATCAATATCTCGTTTTGCCTGCAGCTTGAGCTGGTAGGTAACGTATCCATCGAATTCCATACGCCCCAGGCAGTGGAGTGTGAATTCCGCTGAAGAGCAGTCAGATTCCCACACAACAGCAGCGGGTGTACGGGAGATTATCCTTGTTTGTCCGCCACTGAAGACCAGATCGTGATTTTCAGTTTCCACTATGAATGCAATCGGAGCAGCAAGAATTTCACGTTCTGGCCCCTTGATGCTATCAACAGAAGCGGTGTAGGTGCTGACAATGCTCTGGGGTAGACCACAATCCGAAAAGGTCAGCCGGCGCCCCAGACACTGGACCATGTTTGCATGGATCTCTAACGGAGGATAAGGCTCAGTAGGCTGATTGTCTATAGCTACAGTAGAATCCAGCCAACGGAGGCGTGAATGACGCAATAGCCGGTTGTCGCCGTGGTCCTCAAGGACTTCACCACCTACATCAACAACCAACTTTACTCTTGTGGGTTTAGAATTCTGCGTCCTGAAAACCAGATCACCGGTGTATCGTCCGGACGCTTTCCCGGGAATGGGTATGCCAATCCAGAATGCCTGTACACGGCCTTTTGTGACATTAACCTGCCGACTGAACTGCCGACCTTTCCAGTCGGTTCCTTCAAGGTTGATGCAGCTAATTGTCGACGAAGAAATGATCTTACTCGAAGGCCCTTTCAAGTCGGAGTATTCTATATGAACGCCGGTAATGGCTTTGCGGGTGGCAAAGAGACCGATTTGAAAAACATAGAACTCACCGGGCTGAGCGCTTCCGTGAAAACTGTCGGAAGGTCCCTTTTCAATCCATCGCTGTGGTATGGCGTCAGTCATACGAATGGGGTATCTGCGAACCTCAGGAAATAGTAGATAGTTTTTACCCGCATGACTCTCGATGAGCCGGGCAACCTGTTCGAAGGTTGCTTTGATTTCCATCGGACCGTTGGCATTGAACTTCTCTGGTGAGACAACCTGGGCCTGTACTGATATTACGGTGAACATAGATAAAAACCAGAGCAGTAATGAACCGCGACTTCTTAAGGAGCTTTTCATGTCTTCGCCTCCCAATTACGGATTTATAGTCGTCTACCCGATTCCGGCGGCAAGGGATCATACTATGTTGGAAAATGCCACTGTAGATAGCCATTATATATCAACAAAAAAACAATGTCAAATTGCCAAAGAGCTGTTCCCTGTTGCCAAAGGCCGGTGAATGGACTATAATCGCCATTCGCTGCAGAGTTTGCCTGGACGTCTAAATCCGGCAGCTTTAAAGCGAGCTGCTTTGGAACGACTGAAGCATGCTAAGTTTCTTCGAGAGTACAGATAACAAGTGCACTTGCATTGCTCATGTCGGTCCACGATACGGGCTCCAGTGTAGTCTGCCTTTAGAAACAGCATTAAGGCGAAGAGGGCCTTTAATGAAGCCGACTCTATTGATTTTGGCCGCAGGTTTGAGTACCCGCTATGGTGGGCTTAAGCAGATCGAACCCATTGGTCCCAACGGTGAGATAATAATCGATTATTCAATCTATGATGCGATCCGTGCCGGATTCGGCAAACTCGTCTTTATCATCCGGCATTGCTTCGAGAATGCCTTCAAGGAAAAGATCGGCAGCAAATTCAACGGACTCATCGAAACAGCCTATGCCTATCAGGAGCTGGATATAGCCCTTGATGGTTTCGTTTTGCCGCCCGATCGCGAGAAACCCTGGGGTACGGGTCACGCTATACTCATCGCAAGAGACGTTATCAATGAGCCGTTTGCTGTGATCAACGCCGATGATTACTGCGGCATTGATTCGTTCAAGATGATGGCTGAGTTCCTTTGCGGTCCCGGAATTTCGCCAACCGACTATGCGATGGTGGGCTTTCGACTCCGCAATACGCTAAGTGAATATGGGGCCGTTTCTCGCGGGGTATGTCAATGCGACGAGAAAATGTTCCTGCTCGATGTGGTCGAACGAACGCGAGTGGAAAAATGCGGTGACGCCGCCCTTTATTTTGACAATGACGGCACAGAGCACATGCTGAGTGGTGGTGAAGTGGTTTCGATGAATCTGTGGGGGTTTCACCCCTCGATTTTCACATACCTGTCCCGGCAATTTAAGGATTTCCTAGAAGAACATGAAAACAAGCTTAAATCTGAGCTGTTTATTCCTACGGTTGTCAGTGACCTAGTCGAAAGCGGTCAGGTGAATGTCAAAGTGCTCCCAACGCACGATAACTGGTTCGGCGTGACCTACAGAGAGGACAGGGAGATCGCCGAGCGAAGCATTGCCAAGCTGATCGAAAAGGGAACGTATCCTGAGAAGCTCTGGGAGAAATGATGGAATACGACGTTGAATCAATAGCCGGCCATTTCAGACTTGACGGCCGATTGGTTAACGGCGAACCCTTTGGAAGTGGGCACATCAACGACACTTTCAGTCTGACCTGTCAAAAGGACGGTCGGGAAAAACGTTATCTCCTGCAGCGAATTAACCATCGGGTTTTCAAGAATCCTGTGGCGATGATGGAAAA
This sequence comes from Sedimentisphaerales bacterium, assembly GCA_049643445.1. GTDB lineage: Bacteria > Planctomycetota > Phycisphaerae > Sedimentisphaerales > Anaerobacaceae > CS2-K091. The sequence continues at coordinate 11,054 of JBARPZ010000289.1, read as the reverse complement.
TATTCGGCGCGTGACGGCTCATATTCGCTTGAAACTTCAGGATCAGGACGATGAACTGGCCCGGCGTCAGCTTACAGTCATCGATACAAATGACGGTGACGCTTGCTTTGAGGACAAGCAGGGCAACTACTGGCGCGTGTATAACCGGATCGAGGGAGCGATCACGTACAATACGCTCGAATCCTTGGAACTGGCTTATGAAGTGGCCAGGATGTTCGGCTGGTTCCAGCGAATGTTGACTGATTTGCCCGGCCCACAATTGAACGAGACTATTGTCGATTTCCACGCGACTCCAAAACGTCTCAAAGACTTTCTGGAAGTGCTGCAGCAGGACCCGTCCAATCGCGCGAAAGACGTCAAGGCGGAAATTGATTTTGTGCTGGAAAACTCTGAAATCTGCGATGTGTTGCTGTGCCAGGTTAAGAAAGGCGGCATCCCCGTTCGAATAACACACAATGATACGAAGATCAATAATGTGATGCTGGATGCCAGGACGCACAAAGGTGTCTGTGTCATCGATCTGGATACGGTTATGCCCGGTCTTTCACTGTATGATTTCGGCGATATGGTGCGTACGGCCGCAAACCCGGCCGAAGAAGACACACGCGAACTTTCAAGAGTAACGATGCGGATGTCGGTTTTTGAAATGCTGGTCAAAGGTTTTGCTAAAGAAGCGCGCGCGTTTCTGACACCAGCGGAAAGGAAATGTCTATCTTTTTCCGGTAAGCTCATTACCTTCGAGCAGATGATTCGGTTTCTCTGTGACTATCTGGCCGGTGATCTCTACTACAAGGTTCATCGCCACAGACACAATCTCGATCGCAGCCGTACGCAGATGAAAATGGTCCAGTCAATTATCGAACAGGAACAGGCTATGGATGAAATAGTCAGAAATGTATTTCAATAAGCTATCTGATGGACCGTTTGATCCTGTTAAGAACAGACGTTTACCTTGTTATGCCGACAGAGAGAGCAGATTCCACATGCAGCGGTGTATCTACGAATATGCCGGAACTGCTGCATCCATTAGCAATCAGAAGTTAAGGAATGTGAGCAGCGGACATTGAATCCGATTTTGGCCCGATATTTTTTTGAAAATTGCAATATTCAGCCAAAAAATGATATATATCCGGACTCGATTTAAGCAAAATCAGCATCGGTGGAGACATTTTGGTGACAAGGTTTTGGCGAAAAATCCTGAACTTTTCCGACTCAGGAGAAAGGTGTCTTGTGGTATAGTCTCTTACTTCAATGCTTAAGTCAAGACGCAGGGATATTGATTGTAATATTGATAAATCAATTAAAAACTTTCTTATACCTTTAACCCGCACTTCCCAGGTAAAAGGTGAAAAAAGAATTGAATTCTGGTAGTATGGAGCTTATGGAGACCATTCAAGTCAATTTTGACTGTTATGATTTGGAGAATCCAATGGGTGAAAAAAAGAAGGATGATCGTAGAGTGTATTTAGGTCGAAAAATAGCAGATAGGAAACTTCCGCTAAGCAATTTTCTCGTCTCAGTGTTCTTTTTTGTTTCAGGTGTATTCGCTCCGTGCTCGACGGTGGTCTCGGAGAATCTTCTAAGGAATCCCTCGTTTGAAAAGGGCATGAATGAAAATGGTTTACCCGTAGGTTGGTCGTTATATGGAGGCAGGGGAACGAATCAACATATCAAGCTGGTCAAGCTGGATGGTTCCGCTCAGATGGTCGTTCTGATTGATGATGGCGATGTGAGTGCCGAAATTGGCTTGATGCAGACTTGCCCCGCTAAGCCCAGCCTTACCTATGAGGCGAGCGTGGAAACTCGTGCCCTCAAGGGAGCGTCGTCACACGGTGCTTATCTTCAGTTGCGTTTCTTACCATCCGACAAGTATGTGCAGACGAGCCTTGCTCGCGGCAGTACCAAGACGTTCGAGAAAGTGTCCGTCAAAGCAACAGCGCCGCCAAATACCGAGAGCGCAAGGGTCTATTTATATACGCACCAGAGTCCCACTCCCAGGCTGCTGCTGCGAAACATTATGCTTGTGTCCGGAGTTAGTCCGCCTCCACTACCGCCTCCAACTCCAGTGCCACCGATTTATTCGAAGCTCAAGGATCTGCATATCACCACGGAGCTTGTAAGTCGCGGCAAGCCGAACATCACCATCATTGTCCCCGCCTCAGGTATCTACGAAAAGCAGGCAAAACGCATCCAAAAGAGAATCACTGAACTCACAGGTGCCCAAGTGCCTGTCAGATCTGATGATTCTCCAGTTGGGACCGTGCCTATCCGTGGACATCTCATCGTTTTGGGCAATCGGTCCACCAACAGTACTGTCGGCGAGTTGTATAACCGCTATTATACGCTCCTCGATCTCCGCTATCCCGGGCCGGGAGGGCACGTAGTTCGCACACTCCACAATCCATTCGGTGATGGCAACAATGTGATCTTCGTGGGGGGAAGTGACCTGATGGGCGTGGACGCTGCCACAGATGCACTCATAGCGCAACTGAATAAGATTAGTGTTTCGGAAGATACTCTTTCTGCTGGTTCTCTGACAGAGATCAAACTCGGCGAGAGAACCCGCGTTCCGGTAGACCTTCGTGAGTTCGAGACATGGGAGGCATCGAAAGGGTATGGATCGGTGGGTTACTTCGGCTGGAACAGCATCAGCAAGCAGATGGCCATGTACTACATGACCGGTAATGCATCCCACGCTCGCGAGTTTCTACGACTGGCATTCCCGGATGAAAAAGCTCGTCAGGAGATAGCCAGGATTGACGGCGAACGCATTGAGAACAAGAAAGAACCGCTCAGTGGCCCTTATCACTACAACGCACACATGATGATTTTGTTCTGGGACCTGATCGAGGAAAGCCCTGCGTTCTCTGATGAGGAACGTCTGCGCGTCACCAATGCTTTTTCGAAGCAGCTCAACCATCGAAAAGGTGAAGGAGTTTATGGGCGCACAAAGCCTCCTTCGGGAGTCGGCTCCCGGCATGGGCAGTGGTCGGCCATTTCGCTCTATTGCCTGGGGCGCTATTTTCAGAAGGACTACTCTAATCCGATCTGGCAACACTGTATTGAGAGCACCAAGCTTCACTTCAAGCCACTACATAAACATGCCTGGGTGAGCGGCGAGAGCGACAATCTCTTCTGGTACAACACCGGCATTGCTCCAGTCTTTACCTATTTGCTGCTTACGGGGGATCGTACACCTGTCGAGAATGGTGTGTTGAAGATGCTTTTGAGAGGTCAGGAGATGCTCATCTCCGGTCGTCGGCCGGATTGGGCGTTGAATTCGGCATCAGTAGGTTATCTCCACAAAGCCGCCTATCTCATGCAGGACGGCCGCTATGTCCACTATCGCAAGCGTACCGGTGTTGACATGGATGTGTTCCGACTGGGACAATCTTTCTGGCCGGAAAAACATCTCACACTACAGGCTCCCAAAGATCTCGTGGACAAATGGAGTATCAATTATCTTCCGGAGCCGATGTGGAGATCGCGAAACAGTGGTCTCGAACTTGGAGAATCCTTCTTGTTCGGCAGCTTCCGTAGCGCAGTGGATGCATCGGGTGATTTCATTCTGATAGATGGATTCAATGGTGCCTCTCGCAATCCCTACCACACGTTTGCTATCCTCGAACTTCGCATAGACGGCCACACGCTTCTGAAGGGCTACCGCAATCAGCTTCTGACTCGGGCGGCTGGACTCGTGGAGCCACGTATACCCATGGAAGCTGCGTTGAATTATCACGAAGTTGTAGGGAAAATAGCCACCGTTGTATCACAAGTCCCGAACGCAGCTTACTGCAACTGGCAGCGAACGCTCCTGCATCGAACAGGACACTATGCGCTCATCGTGGATGACCTCGCCTTCAACCACGACAGTAACAACATGGAGGTACAAATCCAATGGGAAACAGAGCATGTGCCTAAGACCTTTGCCGACGGACACATCGAGTTTGACACATCCACGGAAGTACTACAACCAGGCACGGAAGCGAGAGGACAAGTATGGACTGCCGATGTGATGGAGACAGCCCGTAGGGGGCGTGTTGCCACTATGCAATGGTTCGGGCGGGCTAAAGAAGGAGAGCACCGGATCTTCTTCTCACTGATTGGTAGCCAACCTGGCGCCGAAGCTGCTTCGCTGGGCTGTGTTCGCCTGGACGATGCCGCGGCCGTGCTTGCGTTGCCATCAGCAGCGCTGGCGGTTGTGGGAGGATTTCAGGGCGTCAGGGCTGAACTTGCTATCGTAGCAGAAGACCATCTCTATGCCAAAGGGCTTGCTGAACTTGATCTAAGAACATGGCACAAAACGATGGGAACTGATCGCAAGGCTCCTCTGGTTGTCGCAGATTTTCCTATAGACATAGACTGGGACTTCGAATCTGGTGCATTGCATATTGTTGCCGGGCAAGAGACGCAGGTTGGTCTGGCGCTGTCGTCCGGGGGTAGGCTTCGTCTGAGTGGCAAACGGATGGCAGGCAGTCGGGCTATGGCAGGTCTGACCACGTTGAATTTGGCCCAGGGTAAACATATTCTCAAGGGGGCAATGCCGGACAGGAACCGTTTGAAAAGGTTAACCACTCATCTCGATGCCCTACTTACTCAGGGGCGCCGGCAGCATTCGCGTGAGATAGCTGCTGCTCCGTCTAAAACCAAGGTGACGGTACCGTCACTGACAACATCAATGGCAGCGAACGTGGGCAAAAAGGTGGTGGACTTGATCACTATTCCTTCGGACACCGGCGAACTCATCGGCGTGGCCGAAGGCAAAAACATTCATCTGCTTTCAACCAAAGGGGAAGTGCTCCGTACCCTCGAAGCCGATGGAGCTGTTCGCATGCTCCGCTGGTGGGCTGAATATCGCTTACTCCTCGTAGGCTGTGCTGATGAGCAGGTGATCGCATTCGACGAGACCGGTAAGCGTAAATGGGTTTTCACGTCCGTAATGGACCCAGCAGTCTTTCGCGCAGCCAAGACCTACTGGTTCAAGTCCGCTCCCGGACATGAAGGCATCCACGGACTGTTTACTGGAGCCTTTCTGGGCGGCAAGAGTCAGGCATTCGTCGGCAGTGCCTGTACCCTCGAAATCCTGGATGAGAACGGGAAACTCCTTCGACGTATGCCTCAGTTCTGGGGAAAGGTATCTCACTTTGCCATTATTGATGGTCCGGACGGTACCCTGAACCTGCTGGCTTCCCGCAAATACAATGGAACGAATCGGGTGGCAATCATCAATAACAAGACGCTGGATCCGAATCCCCGGGGTTTCCACACGGTGCCATCGGGAGCGACTTATGTGTCTGGTTGGTCCAGTATGAATCGTCATCACCTCTTCTATGAGGACCTCGATGGCGATGGTGAGAAGGAGGTTATCAGCGAAATCAACGGCACCTGGAACCGGGTGACCGTTTGGCAGGCCAATGGCAAGGCTCTCTACGATGCCAGTTTTGGTCCCGGAGAACGCATCCCTGCAAAGAATATACGTGACGTGGACATCGCGGATCTCAATGGGAATGGTAAGAAGGAGATCGTGGTTGCCACATCCTCAGGATTGGTCGTCGCACTCGATCACCAATGCCGTAAGCTGTGGGCACGGCGCCTGGAAAGTGCTCCAGAGGTGTTGAAGTGTTTGGTACCGCCAATACCTCAAACGCCTTGGATCGCGATAGGCTGTGATGATGGTGCCATTAACGTACTGGATGGCACAGGTCAACTCGTTCGCTTGGGCAAAGTCAGCGGCCGTCCAACCTGTATTGGTGTGCTCAGTATTCCCTACACCCATCCCGTGGTGCTGTTCGCTACTGATTCCGGCGAAGTCAAGGCGTTTACGATCGGAGAATATCAACCATCTCAGATATGTACAGACACCTATGAAGAGCTCAAAGTCAAATACTAAAATCTCTGTTGCCACATTTTTTTGGCTTGAGGCATCCTATTACGACATATCAGCCAGTGTTCATAGCTTATCTGGACAGCTTTTTGGCTTCACGATATAATTATTATAGATATCGTGAACCTGCTAATGTCGCCCATTAAGGCCGAAAGGAACAACAATGAAAGATACAATAGAATCGAGCCGTGGTAATCGAGAAATAAGCCTTCTCGACAACCCCGACATGGAATCGATTGAGACTTCTGCGCGGGCCTTCATTAAAATGCAATGGCGAAATGTCCAGCATATATTCTTGGGATTCATGATAGTTTTAACCTGGAGCAATTCCATTTTTGCTCAGATTGCCGTTGATGGGCGCTATTGGAAATATGATGGCCGGCGAGTGATGTTGCTTGGCGGTTGGAATCACGGCCATAATCCATTTATCGATCACGACACCGACAATGACAAAGATAACCAAGGTGTAAGTTCAGCCGCACAAATCAAAAACGCCATGGATGAATTAGCAGCCGCAGGTGGGAACTATCTTCGGTGTGTGCTTGATCCGGGGATGGCAGCCGGAATACAGGGATTTGACTTCTGCGCTAATTCAGGTACTCAGTACGATCTAAATAAAATGAACGGCCCATTCTGGACGCGTCTGGAGATGTTTATAACCGAAGCCAGGAAGCGGAATGTCATTGTTCAGATAGAAGTCTGGGATAGATTTGATTTGATCAATGGCAGTTGGGGATCTTGGCCTGTAAGTCCGTGGAATCCGAAAAACAACATAAACTATACGACGGCATCTTCGGGATTAGCAACATCGTACCGCTCATTCAGCGGCCATCCCTTCATTCAGGGAGTGCCGGGGCACCCAAAATATGAAAATGCATCAGGAACAAGGAAGCAGAAATACGATTTGGTGCGAAGTTTCCAGAGCAAATTTATCGATAAACTACTCTCAATTACGCTGGATTACAAAAACGTGCTCTATTGCATGAACAATGAAACGCATGAAGACCCAGCATGGGGACAGTACTGGATGAACTTCATTGAAAGTAAAGCAAGCACCCAAGACAAGAGTGTGTCAACTACGGATATGTTTGATGATGTTTACAGGGCAGAAAGCTCTCGAGGGCTTACTTTTCAGCTAAGCAATCGGAGCAGATACGACTATGTCGATATATCTCAGACCAACAGCAGGCATGCGGACGAAGCACATTGGAACAAAGTAAAATGGATAGCTGACGCAGCGAGGAACATGAATCCCCCGTATCTGCTGCATATGACTAAAATATATGGTAACGATATTGCCCTAGGCGGCAAACCCTGGAGCAGATTCAAGCCGGGTGATACCAACAACGCGATTGAAGAATGGTGGCGCAATCTAATAGCCGGCGTGGCCGGAGTGAGGTTTCATCGTCCCACCTCAGGTATAGGTTTGTCCGTTGCGGCGAAGAACTGCATTAACGCAACAAGGAAAGTCGAAACCAGGATAAAGTTTTGGCACGTCGAGCCTAGGCTGGACCTGTTGACAAATCGGCAGTCTGATGAGGCATATTTAGCGGCCGATCCGGGAAAGGCGTATATTCTCTATTTTACAAAGAATGGCAGTGGATCAGTTGGTTTGAAGTTGGATAGTTACACAAATGCGACGTTCGAACTTCGGTGGATCAATATCGGGACGGGTAAATGGGGATCAACCACAAACATATCGGGCGGAAGCCCGGTCACCATTGATCGCCCGGATGGTTCTTCGCATTGGGTCGCGATAATCTTCAGGTGAGAAACCAAGAAATGGGAATGCGCCAATGATGGAACAAGTACACACACTATCACGTCCGCATACAAAGCCAACTTTCAGAACTCTAGCCACTCTATGATACCAGAGCTACTCTATCCATATAAATACGCTGACTTAATTTGCGAAAACATTGATCATATAGGATTCAGCGGACGTGTCAACACGTGTACCAAACCGAAATCGGCGCAACTTCCAGTTTGCGCTTGTTGAGAATCTGCTAAGGAAGTAGAATAATGGGTCGTTGAAGGATTCCGGGCGAAAGAGACGGAATCTTTTTACTCAAAACGGACTCATTCGGAGGCAACACATGGGAAAGCTAAACAGACATACCCAAACGGGGCCGACACGGCTAGCACGCATATTTACAATATTGGCAGTGTCCTTCTTAACCGCAGGTAATATATTTTACGTCGAATGTGTGGCGGGGGAAATGCCAAGGTGGATTGAGAAGATTAGAAAGGATCATCCGAGACTGTTTTTCAATTCACAGACATGGCCGGCTGTACGTCAGCGTGCTCTCGGACCGGAACGAGGGTGGTACCTCTATATAAAGGGGCGTGTGAACCGTCTCATCAAAAGTACAAACGGCAGGGATGTACTCCAGGCAAGGGAATACGGTCAGGAGGCAGCGTGGTCGGCGTTTGTTTATCGGATGACCGAGGAGCCGCAGTATCTTGAACTTTCGAAGAAATGTTTGGACGCGTCTCTGCGGTTCTATGATGAGTGCATAAGTTCGAGAAAGAGCGTGAACTGGTATTCGACTTCGCGGGTTCATGCTACATTGGCCTGGGACTGGCTCTATGAGGCTTTGTCGGAGAAAGAGAGACAGGATTATATGTCGAGGCTCTTGAGGACCGTTGATAGGGTATTGAAGGCCAAACCGACTATCTATAGAGAGAACATGAGTGGGTACAGTAGTGGGTTCTACGGTGTGAAGAACTGCCTCTGGTTTATTGGCTGCACAGCTTTCGAAACCGGAATTGAAGAGGAGAAAGTAAACGAGTGGCTGGTTTGGGGACGGAATGAGAACATGAAGCTACTGGAGCATAGACGCAGGGCTTGCGGCGATGATGGTGGTGGGGCATCAGCAACACTTGGATACGTCTTGGGAGCATACCCATGGTCGGAGCAGAACTTCTTCTACACTTGGCTCTCGGCTACCGGGGAGAACATCGCGCCTGACTGGCCGCATAGTGCTTGGCTGGCCAACTACGTAATATGGAATTGGATAGAGGCTGATGGCGGACCGTTGGAGTTCGGGTATGGCGATCGGCCCCACACAAAGAACGCAATGCCAACGAGTCAATTGTATACACACATGACAAACATTCGACATCTCTACGGTAAGCAGAGGCCGAAGGAGGTGGCCCTAGCCAAATATGTGCAGGACTTGCTGCCTCAAAAACGATACAGTAGTAGCTGGTTCATTTATCCTTTCCTGCTGACGAATCTTGATGATTCTCCGGATGCCTTCGAGCCACAAGGGTTGCCGAAGGCAAGGCACTTCGAGAACATGGGCCAAATTATCATGCGGAGCGGAACGGGGTATGATGACACATACTGCATGTTCTCGTGCGGCGGGATTCTGGAGCAGCATAGGCACTATGATGCATTGAATTTCGTGATTTACAAAAAAGGTTTTTTGGCTCTGGACTCAGGGACACGCTACAAGGAATTTGACAATGGCGAGCATCTTGCAAACTACTATGCCCAGACGGTTGCACACAACTGCATTATAATTCACCAGCCGGGCGAGCCACCTGCACGGTATTGGGGGGGCACGGTTGTCGGCAATCACGGTGTACAGCATAAACAACTCGGTTCGGTGGTCAAGGCCTTTGAGACTAACGACGACTATGTTTATGTTGCAGGGGACGCAACGGTGTGTTATCAGCACGGTGTGATTAAAAAAACCGGACAACAGTACTTGGGGGAAAAATGCACGCTGGTGACACGGCAGATTGTGTTTCTGATTCCGAATCATTTCGTAGTTTTTGATCGTGTAGTGTCAACGGACGCCAGCTACCGGAAGGACTGGTTCCTGCATACAGCCCACAAGCCTAAGATAAGTGGTAGAATAACCAAAGCCGAGCACAATAAAGGCAGGATGTTGTGTAACACGATTTTGCCAAAAGATGCTGTTCTGCAGGCGGTCGGAGGACCGGGCAAGGAGTTCTGGGCGGCGGGGAAGAACTGGGACATTGTGCGGGATGGATTAACGGAGGAAAACCTCGCTTTGATGGGTCAGTGGCGGGTTGAGGTCACACCGGAGCGAGCGAGGAAGAAAGACGTGTTCCTTCACGTGATACAGGTTGGAGGGGAGGGTCTCGAAAAAATGGACATGACCGAACTGATTGAGGAAGGTGATGTTTGTGGCGTGAAAGTGAGAGTGAAGGAAGCAACATGGGATGTGGTGTTTAATTCTGATGGACCGTTGGGTGGACATATCAGGAGAATCAGTGGGGGGCGGAGAATCGATAGAGACTTGGCTTTGAGCGTCCAAAAGCAAGTGGGTATAGCATCAAGGATATACGGGGCTATGACTTACAAGCAGGCCAAGGCAAGGATACCCAAGCGAGAGTTGCCTGATTTCTGGATTGGAGGATTGGCCAAACTTGATAGACAACTGGCAAAAGTTAAGAACGGGAAAGTGGAGGTAATTGCGACAACACCGGGTGGCCGACGGATACAGTCGGTGAGTTTTGGAGAGAGAGAACAAATCGTCCAGAAGGCGAATTTCAACTCGGCTGTGGGTGGTCGACAGAAGTCGGTATACATGGATAAGGAGACCAGATATAAACCTGTGATATTATTTGTAGGCCCGGTCCACGGGCACGAGGTAGAGGGACTTACAGGATTGGCGAATCTCATCACTATTATGGATACCGGCAAGGATCTGCAAGGAAAGGAACAAACGGAACTGCAAGAATTAGGTCGGAGATGCCGGTTGCTGATTATACCTGCCGGCAATCCGGACGGCATTGCAAGGCTGGAACCTCAGGCGCTACATGGGATGGGCATCGAGGATTTGCGGTTCTGGGGACAGGGTACATGGAGCGACGATACCTTTTGTGGATGGCCGGAGAGCAAAAGGCAGCATCCAATGCTGGGGGACAACGTTGGATTTTTGGGATGTTATTTCAATGATGCCGGCATTAATCCGATGCACGACGAGTTCTTCTCGCCGATGGGGCCTGAGGCACCGGCTATTCTGAAGGTAGCCAAAGAAGAAGGTCCGGACCTGGCAGTATCACTACACAGCCACGAGAGCAAACCGGCCCTGCTGCGACCGGCGTATGTGACCATGGACAAGCAGGAGAACATTAGGCAATTAGCCGCGGCGTACTATGCTATACTCCAAGAGCGAGGACTACCTCACGA
>JBARPZ010000288.1:0-2265 GCA_049643445.1 Sedimentisphaerales bacterium | reverse complement strand
AATTACCAACAAAACCGCGGCTACGCGCGTGACAGGACTTTTCATGATATATCTCCATAGGTTAACTGGATTAATGTTTTGTTTATTCCTGCGAAAGCGATCTAACGCCCTTTCAAGGACCTGTTGGTCCTTTTCCGGGCTCGTCTTGAATTCCGAACCTTTGAGAAATGTCTCAAGTTGTTTCTTTTCTCGGGCTTTCATATCTTGACCTCGCCATTCAGCAGGAACCGCAATTTCTCCAGGCCGTTCCGGTATCGGCTCTGGACGGTATTTATAGAGGTCTTTTGCAGACTTGCAATCTGCCTGAACCTCAGGCCACCGCGTACGCGTAACGCGATGACTATACGTTGTGACTCGGGCAACAGACACAAAGCGCTATGCGCACGCCTCTGCTCGTCATCGAGTATTACCCACTGATCGGGCCCGTTGCTTTCAGAGCAGGGCTCCTTGATTTCGGACAGCGGCACGGCTGTATGTGCGCTGCGTGACTTCTTAATGTTGTGTACACGATTGATCAGGCATCTGACCAGATAAGCCCGCAAGTTGCCATCCAAACGCAGCCTGTGAGCCGACTCTGCCAGCGAGAGGAACACATCCTGTACAGTATCTTCGACCTGCTGGCCATCATTCAGCAATGCGTAGGCAATTTTGAGCAGGTAGTTCTTATACTTGCTGTACGTACGCTCCAGACCGTCTTCGCGGCCGTTTCTGAGTTTCCAAACTAACAGTGTGTCTTCTATCATACAGGCCCGGTCACTTCTTGAATGATCATTCCTATCTATTTATTACAACACAGAGACGGATTTAGTCTACGATATTAGTGTTTTTTTCGCTTTTGTGCATTATGAAACCTGGCCAACCTTATGACCATTCAAGGGGTGAGCTAAAAACCGCATTTTAGCTATCTTCCTCCTGGATAGCCGTAAAATACATAAAAAACAGTATAGCAGCTTTTTTCTATGTTTCAAGAAAATTAGTCTGTTTTAGACCAACTTTTGTAATTGCTCTTTAGCGTTTTGGACGTATTTGATAATTTGCGGGGCGCTGCTTGTGGTTTGGCCTTTCCAGAGCCAGTTGATGATTTTTTCTATGTTGTTATCATCTAATTTACGCCAATCGCCAAAGCATAAATTAATGGGCAGGTCGTATTCTTTAGCTTTTTTCAGCAGCACAGCGATACCGGCCATCGCCCCTATTGCCATATTATTCGGCTCGATACCGTACTGCAAAGCCAGGTCCATAGCTCCGAATATCCTGTCGTTGATGCTGAGTTTGCGAACTACATCACGACAAGCTCTTGCAACCGTGTCCGCCAGGTACGGATTGGTTATCCGTTCCAGCAGGTCCTCGGCATAGAATCTTATACCCGCATCAGTAAAAAGTTCATCTCCCAGGTGAGCGTGTTTTTTTACAAGGGCGGCGCCGCATTCATTTAAAAAAGCCGATCTTGCAATTTGCATAACGGCTTTGTCTTTCTTCAGCCGGCTCATCGATGTTGCACCGCGGACTTCGCCGATGAAGCCGAGCAGGGTATGTATGGCATTATGGCCGAACAGTTTTGCTTCCTCGAAGGGCAACAGGTCGTCCTTTTCAATAAAGACTTCTATCCCGGGTTTGAAATCGGCAATCTGCGTTCGGCTTACAAGGATTCGATTGAATTCTTCGACCAGAAATGCCCTGTTAATACCCGGCGTTATTGTTTCGAGTTTGCGCTTTTTGATTTCGGCCTCGGTTGTAACAACCCGGCTCATCTTGCCGACCACGGTATTTAGAAACTGCACTCGTTTTTGTGACAGTGTTCCAATTTTCCCGGTTACGGCCCGCTCAAGTATACGGGCTGCGTGATTGTTATTTTCCGCTGTGTAAATAATCGATGCTTGAGCTTTGCTGTTCTTTAAGCCCTCAGCTATCAATGAGGCGACACTGTTGCCAGCGCCCGATTCATAGAATTCCACGGAGGGCAGGCAAGTAGCTATTTCCGTGGACTCGGCCAAAACTTTAAGAAGCGTTTGTTTGTCCCCTGAGACATTGGGATTGAGCAGAACAACATTGTCAACCTTTATCACTTCGACGCCATCCCTTTTCGCAACGTTGACATAATATGTCCCTTTATTAGCCCTGACTGCGTTGACTAATTCGGGATCTACCTCAGCAATAACAATTCGCGTAAAGTTGCCGCTTTGAAATGCCTCTTTGGCGAACAGCCCGCCCTGGATTGGCCCGAATCCAAACCCGACAAATGTGTGTTCAGACATGACTATTGAC
>JBARPZ010000287.1:0-3160 GCA_049643445.1 Sedimentisphaerales bacterium | reverse complement strand
ATTGAGATTCTTCGCTTCACTTCGTTGCGCTCAGAATGACAGAATAAATGATTATTGATGATTTGTTTAAATAAGACGTCTGGTTCCCCTCACGAATGATTAAGGATGAATGATAAATGATTAATTTTAGGAGATAACCATCCCCAAACAAAGTTTGAGGCTGCCTCCCGACGTCGCTCGTTTCTCGTCGCTCGTCGCTCGTCGATAGTGGCACTGCCATCCTGGCCGTGGACCACGGGCTGGAAGCCCGTGCCACAACAGGCAGGGCAAAAGTAAAAAAGGCGTCTGGATCCCTGCCTAAGGCGTGCAGGGACACAAAAAAGGCTAAAGGTGTTATCCTTTAGCCTTTCTATAAAATATCCACCTCTCAAGTTCAGGGGGGTGGCTTCTCGCTAACTCCGCCATTTTTCTATACAGGATTATAGATAATTTCTACATCCTTTGGATGTCTCTGCGGCCGATTCGGCCATTTCAATTCGTCAAACACAAACTCAGTTGCCTGTCTGAGCATCACAGCCGGCATAGAGGGGCTCATTTCAAACGAACCAATTACCTCATTATCGTATTTGCTCAAACCGTTAAACAGGTATTCCCAATTTTCACGTGGCATTCCGCCCTGGAGGCCCGGCCGCTCGTGGTCGTCCTTATGACCGTAATTATCGGTCAGGTGCAAATACACAACTCTGGCGCCCAAATCATCCACATATTGGGTGAATGGAAAATCCCTGTCAAGATTGGCATAGCCGGTGTCGAGGCAATACCAAAGCGATTCAAATTTTCTTCCGACGTCTTTTAATGTCTGTAAGCTGCCCGTTTCGAGGCACAGTTTGACGTTATTATCCTCGGCCAGCTTGACCACTTCGGCGGCGAACTCACCGTTATCAAGCTCCGAGCCGTCGCGAATTCCCAAACTGAGCAAATCGGTCACAATATTTGCATCGAGCAGCTTTGCACACTCGATTTGCTCATTCCACTCCTCCAATGTCGGCCCGTCACTACGAGAACGCATTGAAATCAGCATATCCCTCGTAGCTTCGACAAGCCTGGGCCAATTACGCCTCTCGTAACGGCACTCGTTCTGGCCTTTTATATTCGGCCATAGCTCCACTCCGAAGCCTAAGGATTGCAGAAAAAGGCATTCCTGCTCGAAGGAGAGGTTGTTCTCACGCCACCAAAATATCATTGTTGAAACAGCATATCTAATTCGCATCATTATAGTCTCCATACGCCCATCAGAAGCAAAAGCCGCCGGCCAACCCTGCCGGTAAAATTCCAGCCTAAACACTATTATCGATTAAAAACAAACGTATATTCACTGTTTGTTTGAAATTCCGGTATTTTTGAGCCATCGGCTCTGACTTTGACAAAAACAAAAACCGGCCCTCTTCGTATCGTCCAATAAAAACGCAATATTGCTGATTAAAAAAATTAATAACTCTTGAAATTTCTATTGCAATATGCCGTTAATATTGTTAGAATTTTGCTTTCAGGTATCTGGAGAACTGTACGTTATGAAAAAAGGAATACATCCAAAATACGATAAGGTAGTGGTCCATTGCGGCTGCGGCAACACCTTCGAGACCCGCAGTACGATCAAAGAAATCCACGCCGAAATTTGCTCGATGTGCCATCCGTTCTATACCGGCAAGCAAAAATACGTCGATACAGCCGGCCGAATAGAGCGATTCCAGAAGAAATACGGCAAAAATTACATCAAGGCTGCCCAAACACCTAAAAAAGACCATCAGCAATAGCTGCCCATCACGAGATAATAGCGTTTTAGCATGTTACTTTTAGCGCGCGGTCTGTATATGCTATTCGCTATTTTTTCTTTCAGAGGATTGACTTTATGGCTGAAAAAAATGATAGTCTGCTGGCAAAACTTGATGAAATCGAGGAACGCTACAGCGAAATCGAAAAGCAGATTATAGACCCTGCCATTTCCACGGACTCGTCCAGGCTAATATCACTATCTAAAGAGCAAGGCAAACTCAAAACAATAGTGACAAAATATCGCGAGTACAAAAAAACAATAGCCGGCATTGAAGACGCCGAGCAGATACTAAAGGACAGCACAGCCGACGAAGATTTCAGAGACCTGGCGAAAGAAGAGATTCAACAGCTTGAAGATAAAAAGAACCCCCTGCTCGAAGAAATCGCAAACAGCCTGGTAATAGCCGACGAGATATCCGCCAATTCGGTCATAATGGAAATACGAGCAGGCACCGGCGGTGAAGAGGCGGCATTGTTTGCGCGTGATTTATACAATATGTATATAAGATACGCCGAGGGCCGCAAATGGAAGATTGAACAACTCAGTTTCAGCACGACAGAAAAAAACGGCTTCCGCGAAGTAATATTCGGCGTCAAAGGACCAGGCGTATGGTCCGAATTAGGCTACGAGGGCGGAGGTCACCGTGTCCAACGCGTGCCGCAGACCGAATCACAGGGAAGAATTCACACCTCTGCTGCAACCGTGGCAGTATTGCCTGAACCGGAAGAAGTAGATATCCAGATAAATCCTGACGACGTCGTTGAACACGTCAGCAGAGCCAGCGGACCAGGCGGACAAAATGTTAATAAAGTCAGCAGTGCCGTTAAACTTGAGCATATCCCAACGGGAATTACTGTTAATATGCAGGACGAACAGAGCCAGCATAAAAACCGCGCCAAGGCCTGGCGAATATTAAGAAGCAGGATTTACGAAGAAAAAGAAAAGAAAAAAAGGGCCGAGCGCGATTCCCAGCGTAAGACTATGATCGGCTCAGGCGACAGGTCCGACAAAATCAGGACGTATAATTACCCACAGAATCGGCTAACCGACCATAGAATCAACTTGTCGCTTTACAGCCTCGATAAGATAATGAACGGCAATATGGGCGAAATTGTTGCAGCACTGAAGGATTACGATAGACAGCAAAGGCTCAAAAATATTTGAGTCCGAAACAAGACTAAAAGACCTTTAAGGAACATCTCGTAAATCGTGAAGTGTATCTCCTTTGAGATACGAGAAGCGAAATACGAGATACGGGGTGCGAGATGATAGTCGTTGTTACCGGAATGGTTGGTATTGACAAAAAAAGCTACCTTCAAGATGTCTGTCAATTCGCCGACCAGAGAAACAAAAATGTCATGTTATGCAATGTCGGCGATATGATGT
>JBARPZ010000286.1:0-13151 GCA_049643445.1 Sedimentisphaerales bacterium | reverse complement strand
TGACGGCGTGTAATGTTCGACATGAGCTTGACTCCTTAAATTTTAGTGAATGAAAAAATCGACCCTTATTCCAATCGTATCCTGCGGGTTGTCGCCCGGAAAACAACCTTGCGCGGCGTTGACGCATGATTCAGACATAAAATGCAACGTCCTCTGTAATAACTGATTTCACAAATCAGACAGGATACTAACCTATCTATTCCAAATATTCTACTGAAAAGTGGCAAACCTGTCAAGGCCTCCCGTTCCTGAACTTCGTCATTTTTGTATCCCAGTCGGCCCCAATGATTCTCTTGAAGCGATATCCCGACCATGAGAGAAAACGAGGGATCAACGTGTAACAGCCCGGCTTTTCCAACCTCTTTTTTGCCCTTGAAATTGGCTTTGTTTGGGTTTGAATTGGGTTTGTTTTGGCTTTAATTGGGTTTGAATTGGCTTTGTATTGGGTTTGAATTGGCTTTGAATTGGCTTTGTTTTTCCCAATTGACCAAGTGTCCATTTTGCCGTAATCCCTTGTTAATACTTTATTTACGTTCAACTTGACTTTTCGGAAATTGGCTTTGTTTTGCATAAAAAGTTTATAATTTCGTACGTAAACTTTCGTACTTCGTTGATTATAGTTCTTTGTTCGTAGTTCATAGTTCGTAGATAGTTAATAGTTCTTTGTTCGTAGTTCATAGCTATTACCAAATAATGTTTTTGTCGTGCCCTTCGGGGCTTTTCGTGGGCCGCTGGCCCTCCATCTTCGCCTACTGGCGATTATAATTATACCAAACATGGCCGGAATGTTCAATGATAATATAACTTTTTTTTATAAAAGAGTTAGGTACAAAGGAACTAAGGCACAAAGGAGCACAGTGGCATCGTATCTTTTAGAAGAAAATGCAAAAATCAAAATGTAAAATGCAAAACTGTGGAGGCCCATCGGGCGGAGTTGTATATAGCTGGTGAAAAATGGGTGTTGATGAGCGACGAAAATGCACAAAATGTACAAAAAAATTAAAAAAAGTGCTTTATTGGGCACTGACTAACACAGACTTTTTACTAAGGATTACAGGCGGTGGAAGACAGAAATTGTTTTTGACGGAAAGGGCGGTTTTTGGTTTATTGAACGATTCCGTGTGTGCAAACAAAATGAATGCACGACCAGATTAAATTTTATTGATCATGACTTCGACGATGTCATTATAACGACTGCCCTCGGCAAAACTCCATCCTCCAAATAGTTCCCAGATAAAGTTTGTTTTCGGCGACGTTATAATCTTCAGGCAGGCAGAGATAACACGCAATCCAGCCCCCAAACTTTGCCGTGCAAACCTGAGCGAAGGACGCGAAATTTTGGTATAATTAGTAAAATTCTGCAAAAAAAAGAAAAGTAGCAAAAAAAAACGTTAGTATTTGGCTCCCTGTGCATCTTTATTGACAGCAGTTTTGAATGGAAAAGAACATCGATCATGTCAAGTTGGTGATACAAGCACAGCTTGGTGATAAGGAATGCCTGGATCGGCTGGCTGAGGCAGCCAGGGTTCGTCTGTACACATACGTTTACCGTTATACGCTGTCGGATGAGCTGACACAGGATATTGTTCAGGAGATTATACTGAAAATGCTTGAGGTATTAAATGAATTGAAAGAAGCCGACCGGTTTTGGCCCTGGCTGTTTAAGATAGCCCTTAGCAAAATACTCATTTACCGCCGGGCCGAACACAAGCGAAGAACCTTCTCCAAGTCGGTTGCGAACCTCGCGGATATGCAGCATGACAGGCAGGCGGCAATAGCAAATGTAGTCGGTCAGGAATTAAAGGAAATTGTTCTTGCAGCAATGCAGAAGTTGAAGCCTGAGCACAGGGCCGTTATCAACATGCGATGCTACGACGAGATGGGGTATGCCGAGATTGCACAGACGTTAGGCTGTAGTAAGTTTGCCGCTCAAATGTTGTTCTACCGGGCGAAAAAATCGCTGAAGAAACAACTCTCCCGCAGTGGATTTGGCAAAGGCTCGCTCCTTCTGGCCCTGGTTTTGTTCGGGAAGATGACGGCCACGAGTGAAGCCGTGGCTGCCAATGTTTCTGTGACAGCGGCCGCTACCAAAGTGGGTGTGGCAGCCGCCCTGGTTTCTATGATGGCCAGTAAAGCAGCCGTTTTGTCCGTTACAACTGCCGGGGTCTTGGCCGTCGGTACTATGGTAGCAACTTCGGGACCGGATGGAACAGCGAACATTCCGCAGAACAAGCCGGCGGCAAATTTACCGGTCACGGTCAAAGCGGCCCGGGCACAGGGGGAATACTGGTATTTTTTCCCTGAAGGTGCGGGCGGAGCAGTGATGATACAGCAGACAAAGCAATCCAGCCGGCAATGGCTCCAGGATGAATATGCCAACTACTACAATCACAAAGATACCATCTCCATAAGAAACTGCCGGATTTGGCACAGCGACCTGAGTGTGTGGCGGCTGCCTACGGACCGGCCCGAATTGACGGAATTTCTTTCCCGTGTCGAAGGCAAGTCCATAGAGATGGAATATGTTCCTAATAAGGACGCCGCTTTGCTGGTAATCGCCAGTTCCAAAGAAGCCGGCGAGAGAAACTTCTGGATGACCCGCCACTACAACGTAATGGACGAAGACTATTTCCAAAGTGATTGGCCGAAGGACACGCCAACTATAGATAATCGCGACCCGATGCACAAGCGAGGCTGGACATATTTCAAAATAACAGGCCAAATTAACGGCAAAGGGGTCCAGGGCAGAGGCAGGATGCCGTTTGTATCCGCGACGAGCAAAAGGCATTGGCCGTGGGTGGTATTGAAGGTGGCCGAAAGTAATGTAAATAAAGCCAGCTTTGCCGGGCTTTCTCGGCCCTGGATGGGGCTGCACACGGTCGATACGATACGGCGTGATGCGGCCCAAAAGCACATTTGGTTTGAGACAAAGTACAACAAACGCACCGGCAGGGCCCAAGTAATCCTGAAGCCCGAAGACGGGCTGATTATCTATACCGTTGATATGGAAAAAGATGTTATTGAGTCAATCACCTTTTCCGGTGATACAGGGGGGCAATTACAGTTTGATTACATTCAGGAAATTGATGGTATCGGCAGTGAATTTGAGGAGCCGAGCAGGAAAGCGAGTATGCGAGAAAGAAGTAAAGGGATGTCGTGGCTTTTGGAATTGATAAGAAATAATTGATTATCTGAAAAAGGAAGGGACTGAACAATGAAAACAGAAAAGAAAAAAATCATTTTGATAATGTTGATTGTTTTTGTTGTGTGTGGGTATGCTTTTGCAGAACAAACCATTTATGTTGACGATGATGGGCCGGCCGATTTCAATAACATCCAGGCCGCCATTGACGACTCCAGCGACGGCGATACCATTATTGTTGCCGACGGCACTTATACCGGCGCTGGCAACCGCGAAATTAGTTTTCTTGGCAAAGCGATTACAGTGCGCAGTGAGAACGGCCCAGAGAACTGTATTATCGACTGTCAGGGTAAAGGAATGGGTTTCTTATTCCGAGATGGCGAAGATGCAAATTCTGTTCTCGCCGGCCTTACCATCACGAACGGCTACGGGTCCGGGGGTGGCGCGCTATACATCAGCAGATATAGCAGTGCCATGATAATCAACTGCAAGTTCGAAAACAATCATTCCGAAGGTTACGGCGGCGCGATCCACTGCCACTCCTACTACAGTCCAAAGCTTATCAACTGCATAGTAACGGGTAACTCCTCACGCAGAAGTGGCGGCGGGATGTCCATCGCCGAAGGTTCGCCCATCCTGACTAATTGCACGTTCAGCGGCAATTCAGCGGTTGACTGGGGTGGGGCCGTGCATTGTGAGGAAACAAGTACGCCGACTATAAGAAACTGTTCGATCATCGGCAATAAAACAGAGTGGATTGGCGGTGGAATCTCCATCACAGATGCAAGTAACGCAATAATTGAGAACTGTACGATCAGCCATAACAGTGCAAATGACAAGGGTGGGGGGATATACTCCGATCACATAACGACAGTCAGCAATAGCATTCTATGGGACAATTCACCAGACCAAATAACTCCGAATTATAGGCTCGTAATAAATCACAGCGATGTCCAGGGGGGCTGGCCAGGGTTGGACAATATAGATGTCGATCCGTTGTTTGTTGACCCGGGTTATTGGGATGCCAACGGGCTATGGATTGACGGCGACTATCATTTGCTTGAAGACTCACCGTGTATTGATGCCGGCAATAACGCCGCTGTTACGGTTGCAACTGACCTGGATGGCAATGCGCGCATCCTCAATGGCATCGTGGACATGGGTGCATACGAGTTCCCGGCACCAGGCCAGTTGCGCGAGTTGTATGTCGATGATGATGCCGCCGGTGCAAATGATGGCTCATCCTGGGCCGACGCTTACAATTACCTCCAGGACGCCTTGGCCTTTGCCTGCAGTGGCGATGAAATCCACGTCGCCCAGGGTATCTATACACCTGATGGAAATTCAGCCAAACCCAATGGCAGCGGAGACCGTTCAGCTACGTTCCAGCTCATTAATGGTATAACTCTCAAAGGCGGCTACGCCGGCTTTGGTGAACCTGATCCCAACGCACGGGATATTGAGGAATACGAGACAATACTTAGTGGTGACCTTGACGGCAACGATGTTGCAGTACAGGATCCTTGCGATTTGCTAAACGAGCCCACAAGAGCTGAGAACAGCTATCACGTGGTGAGGAGTACAAGGACCGGCGAAACTACCCTGTTAGACGGCTTCACCGTTACCGGTGGAAATGCCAAATGTCATTCTGCCTATTTTGGCGGCGGCATGTACAACAAGGATAGCAGCCTGATGGTAACCAACTGCACTTTCAGCGGGAATTTGGCATACGAAGGCGGCGGGATGTTTAATACCGCCAACTGTATTGCCACTCTGACTAACTGTACCTTCATCGACAACTTCGCTTACGATGGAGGTGCGATGTCCAACTGGGAAAGTAATCCCACACTAACCAATTGTAGGTTTAGCGGGAACTCCGCTAAATGGCTTGCGGGGGGGATGTGCAATGATACTAAGAGTTGTCCGATTCTGAACAATTGTACGTTCAGCGGGAACTCAGCAAACTACTATGCCGGCTTACACAACGATAATGATTCCTACCCGACGTTGACCAACTGCATTTTCTGGGACAGTAGGGCTAGTAGCGACATGGTTCAGGTTGGCGATTTTACCAGTGCAAACTACAGTTGTATCCAGGGCGGTTGGCCAGGCCAGGGTAACATCTACGCCGACCCGTGTTTTGTGGATGAGGCAAATGGAGATTACCGTTTGCTGACCACATCGCCGTGCATCGATACCGGCGACCCGAATTATATAGTCGGACCTAATGAAACGGATTTAGACGGCAAGCCGCGTGTGCTGGACGGAGATAACGACGGTGTCCCCGTGGTTGATATGGGTGCCTATGAGTACAGGTTCGCGATATCGGCTGAGGTCAGAATTATCCCTAAAACCATTAACCTCGCAAGTAAAGGCAAATCAATTACATGCTATATTTGGCTCCCCAATGAGTACGATGTTACTGACATAGAACCAAACAGTGTGTTTTTTGAGGACGAAATTCAACCTGAGCAATTCTCGGCCGACCAGCAAAAGCAAGTCGCGACAGCTACATTCGACCGCGAAAAGGTCCAGAATATTCTTAACGTTGGTGACATTGAGTTGACAATAACCTGCCAATTGAACGATGGAACCAGTTTTGAGGCTACAGATACAATCAAAGTGACAGACAAAGCCGGCAAAAATTGAACTCGATAGCGTTACTTATAATGTGAAAAAAGCGATTTTATTGCAAAGGGAGGTTCGAAAATGGCTGTGGGAACAAATCGCATAATTACGATTCTTGTATCCGTATTCGTCCTGGTAACGACAGCCCCGACTTTCGCAGGAAACATTATCTATGTCGATGCGGATGCGCCGGGCGGAAATGACGGATCATCCTGGGCTGATGCTTATAACTACCTGCAGGATGCTTTAGCTGATGCGAATTTTAATAGTGATGTCAACGAAATCCGTGTTGCCCAGGGTATTTACAAGCCCGACCTGGGAGTCGGCATCACACCCGGCGACCGGGAAGCCACATTCCAGCTCATCAACGGCGTAGCTCTGAAAGGAGGCTTCGCCGGCTTCGGCCAACCAGATCCCAACCACCGGGATATCGAACTCTGCGAAACCACCCTCACCGGTGACCTGAACGGCGACGACATCCCAATTGCCAATCCTAAAGACTTATGGGATGAGCCGACCTGGGCAGAGAACAGCTATCACGTGGTAACAGGCAGCGGGACAGATGCGACAGCCGTGCTGGACGGTTTTATCATCACCGGAGGCAATGCCGGCGGCCCATATCCACACTTCAACGGAGGCGGGATGTATAACAGCTCCGGTAGTCCAACGCTGCGCAATTGTACCATCCGTGAGAACTTTAGTTTGGGTAGCGGAGCCGGGATACGCAGCGGCACTCCTGGCGGACCAATACTTTATAGCTGTAGGCTGATTCGCAATTTATCCGGGGATGGTTACGGAGGCGGGATAAGCAGCAATAAACCAACCCTGGTCAATTGCACCGTCAGTGGGAACTCGGCCTTCCGGAACGGTGGTGGTGTAGAATGTGACGGAGGCTTAATGATCAACTGTCTGTTCAATGGAAATAGAAGCGAACATAATGGCGGTGGAATGTCCTTTGCGGACTGTACGCCAGGTCCGACACTGATTAATTGTACTTTCAGCAGCAACACAGCCGGTGACATGGGCGGCGGGATTTACATGCCCGACAGTGGCGTGAGCCTGTTAAACTGCATATTATGGGGTAACAGCGACATAAACGGTATTTATGAATCCTCGCAGATTTACGCCAATGAACCAATTGTTGTCAACTACTCTTGTATCCAGGGCTGGACCGGCTATATAGGCGGAACAGGTAACATCGGCAGCGACCCCTTGTTCGTGGATGCTGACGGAATTGATAACATCGTTGGCACAGATGACGACAATCTGCGCTTATTGGTGGGCTCACCTTGTATTGATGCAGGTGACAATTCAGTTGTTACGGTTACTACCGACCTTGACGATAATCCGCGTATCATGGGAAATGCTGTAGACATGGGTGCGTATGAAGCCAGTACAATCTATCATGTTGATGGTGCAACCGGTGATAATACTAATGACGGGTTGACGAGAGAGACGGCCTTTGCGACTATTCAGCGGGGTATCAATGCGGCGGATGACTACGAGACGGTTCTGGTGTGGCCGGGAGTATACAACGACGAAATTGTCTTCTGGGGCGATGCCATAACGGTCAAAAGCGCCGCCGATGCAGCGGTCGTAGAGGTCGATTATGGCTATGCGTTCTCTTTCTTCTCCGCCGAAGGCCCCAATACCGTATTGAGCAACTTTATTATCAGGAACAGTCAATATGGAATCTATCTTGTAAACGGCGCCAGTCCCACACTTAGAAACCTTACCATAGTAAATAACGACTTTGGCATCTCGGCCTTCAACGGTGCCGACCCTGATATCAGCAACTGCATTTTCTGGGACAATATTGATGGCGACCTCTTCAGAGAACCGGTCCCCCTCCAGGCCAGGTATAGTTGCATCGAAGAGGGAGGTGAAGGCGAAGGTAACATCAGTGTTGAGCCGGGATTTGTCGATGCCAACGGCGGCGATTATCATTTGCTGAGCGAGCGCGGCAGGTATTGGCTGGCGCACGATGTGTGGGTCCTCGACGAAGTTACAAGCTCTTGTGTTGATGGCGGCGACCCGGCGGTTGAACCTTCGAATGAGCGGATGCCCAACGGCGGCAGAATCAATATGGGCGCCTATGGGAACTCGGCTTACGCAAGTATGAGCGAATGCTGGAGTAAAGCGGATTTCAATTGCGATGGCATTGTTGACTTTAAAGATTTCGCAGTAATGGCTGCCGGCTGGCTCGATAAGGCGGCCTGGATTGAATAGAAAGAGCGGTTCGCCGCGGAGTACGGACCGGATTAATGATAGATAGTAAGTGGACAAAGCTTTGAAAAAAGCTTTGATAACAGATTGCGAAGGTAGTATTATAGAACAGCTTTAGATAGTAACGAGAACCTGAAAACAGGTCATTAAGAGCCTATAACAAAATGACTCTGTATTCAAGCGGCTTGTTTTCCGTCCTGACGGCGTCAGGCTGCATCGACAATGCTTTGGCATTGCCTGTTTCGCCTTCCTTGCAGGACGAAAAAACGCTCGCTTTCGGTACAACGATTCATTTTGTTAGAGACTCTAAGTTATGTGGGAGAAACCTATCGAATTCGAAGGTTACAATTTTGGCAGGGAAAGCCGCAAGAGACAGGGATTTACCCCGTTAGAAATTCACAAGACAAAGGGGCGCCACGAATTGCCGGGGCCATTTCTAACGGGATTTACCTTGGTTGAGCTTCTGGTGGTTCTTGGCATCATCTCAATGTTGATGGGGATGCTGCTGCCGGTGCTGGAGAAGGCCCGGCGACAGGCACAGATGGTGCTGGGGATAAAAAACCAGCGCGATATTGTCAACGCCGTGACCTTGTTTGCTGCCGACAACGATGGGCAATATCCCGAATCGGTGGCTACCGTAGGATTCGAGCCACACTGGAACTGGTCCGACCCGCGGAAGCTGACAGGCAACAGGACACGCGCGCCGGGAATGTATCGTTCGATGAGCGAATATTTGCGGAGCTACATTCCTGATGCGGACACTTTTTTCTGCACGAATGCCCCCACGAAATATAAATACCTGCAGCAGTCCTGGGATGCCGGCGATGAATGGGACAATCCGGAGACGTCCTTTCCGTTCGACCCCGTGGGCGGGACATACTGCTTTTACTGGAACTATATAGGCTTCCTGGGCGGAAACAGAGGTATCTTTAAAGGTCCACAAAGTCCCGCGGGCGGCCCAGGGGAAAGCAAATTGCTCGTAACGGACTATTTTGGGTATGATTGCTGGCAAAGTCCACAAGCCTATGGAAGCTGTGAAAAATTCAATGGGGCATCTGTCACACCGGAAACATGGCTGCTATCGGCTTACTGGTCTTCTCAGAAGTCCGAAAGCGTTAATTTGAATACTATCGAGGTGAATCTGCATGCCGGCTTCACCGACGGCCATGTAGAAGGTTTCAACGCATCGGATGTAGTACCGATGAGGATTTCTATAACTTCCGATGGCAGCGAGCCCTACCCTGATGGTGTCGGGCCGGGGATATTTTATCTGCCGAGAAACGGCTTGCACTAATCGCAGAACCATACAGACACTCATATTGCGAGCTTGTTTGGGGGAGACCTTTCGCAAAGAAGATTGGAACCAAGAAATACAATATCGGTCAGAGTCTTTTGGATCGGTCCTATCAACCTACGAGAACCAAGCGCTCGAATATGCTTCTGTCAGTTTGGAGTTCTTCGAATAACGGCTGCAGATGTAACTGTCTGCTGGACATCTCCGCTTGAAACGGTAATTGAAATCTGAACACTCTTAGTATCGGAGCCGTCATCCGTGGGAGTCTTAACGAAACTCATCGAAGTTATATTGTCACAAAGAACATAATCGCTGTCAGATAAATCATCATTTGTGATCAGATAAAGTTTGTTTTCGGCAGCGTTATATCGATAAGTTATATCGCTTCCATCGGCGGTATAAAAGCTGCATTTGTTGCTCGGCGCACAGGGATCAACCAAATATCCAGTGCGAAGCTGAGTTGTTATCCGAACCAATGCCTGCCGGGCGCTGTTTAGCGCTTTGAACATATCTTCGTTTTGGGTATAATTCATGACCGAAGCGTTGAAAGCGACCGCCACTGCGACAAGCAGCAGGGCCGTTATTGCCAGCGCAATCAGCAATTCCACAAGGCCAAAACCATTTTCGTTTTTCGCGTTTTTCATTTTGTATCTCGCGTTTTGCTTCACAGTAGATGCTCTACTGCTCCTCGTACGTGGCTCGAACCCAGTCTGCCGAGATGACTTGCTCGGAATTCAGAAGGACCTTTACAGTTACTCTGACGAAGTAGCTGCCATGGTCGACGGCGACAATCTGCTCAAAATTTCCTGCGCTGACATTTTCAACTGTAACCTGCTGAGTAAAGGCAGCAAAGTCGTTCAAGGTCGTCCTGTCGGCACTAATCGGCGGAGAAAAGGCCATACCATCAAAGTCATCCAAATCATCATAGTCAGCCAGGACTGTTTCATCGGCTTCCGGGCCGAATGTAGACATGCCAGTATTAGGGTCAATGACCGGCAGCAAAACGGTAAGCTCTTTTATCTGCTCAAGGAGAAATTCGGCGGTTGACAATTCGGTTCCGGCAGCGTTAGTTTTTGTGAACGAGATGTTAGCTGCAACCAGAGATGCAATTGCAATACCGACCAAAACTATTGCAACCAAGACCTCAATAAGTGAAAAACCGCGTTCGTATCTTGTACCCCGCATCTTGTATCTCACCCCCATCTGCTTTTTTATTTGCCCGCGACAAGAGCGGACATTTTAAATATCGGCAGAATAATACTCATTGCGATAAAGCCGACCAAAACACCCATCAAGACTATCATTATAGGTTCTATCATTGAAGTTACTGTTTTGATGATGGTTCTGAGCTCTCTTGAGTAATATTCGCTGATGTCTCTGAGGACGTCACTCATCATCCCTGAATTCTCGCCACTTCTAATCATTTGCACGACATTGCTCGGCATCAAGCCATAGCGGCTTTGTGTCATTTGCTGCAAACTATCGGCTATCTTTTTGCCCTGCCGAACATCTTCATAGACTTCAAGCCACATCTCCTTGAAAAAGTGGTTTCCGGATATTTGGGCGGTTATTGAAATGGTATTCAGAATAGGGACTCCCGCCCGGCTCAGTACACCCATTGTGTGCAGGCTTCTTGTTATATAAAGACATCGGCACAGTGTTTTTATAAGGGGCAAAACCAATTTCATCTTGTCCCACCATAACTTGCCGATACTTGTCCGAACAAAGTGCCAAAATCCCCAAAAGGCACCGCCAACAGCCGGAAAGACAAGGTACCAGTAGTTTCGCAGAAATGCACTGGTCGCCATCAAAGCCTTGGTAGGCAGGGGCAGCAGATGCTCCTTGCCTGCAAAAACGGCTGCAAACCTCGGTAAAACAAATACAAGCAGGAAAATTGTCACGGATACCGCCATAACCGCTATGATAACCGGATAAACGCAAGCTGTTTTAACCTGTGAGCTCGTCTCAGCTTCCCTGTCCAGATACTCTGCTAACTTTAGTAACATTTCACTGAGGGACCCTGATGCTTCTGCTGCGCCCACCATATGTATATAAAGATTGCCGAATACGTGCGGATACTCAGCAAGCGCCTGAGAAAAACTCTGACCGGCTTCGATTTGATTTTTCAAATCGACTATGATGACCTTGAATTTTTGGTTATCATGTTGCTCGGCTATTGACTCAAGCGCATCGGGAAGGCTTATACCGGCGCGGATCATTACTGAAAGCTGGTTCGTAAAGTTGAGAACATCCTTCTTGCTGGGCCCGAACTCAAATCTGAATTTCCTTATTTTCTGGAGCCCGCTTGTTTGCTCACCGACCTGCGGCATTTCGGCCGTCACCGGCACGCCGGCACGCCTGCGCCATTCGTCTTGTCCGGACGGTTGAGCTTGTTGCTGCTCTTCCTCAATCGCTGCAGCCGTTTTGGAGGATTCTTCGAACATATCGATACCTATTCCTCTACCTCTATTTCCTCAGGTGTCTGTACAACTTCAAATTGCTCTAAAGGCGTAAGCAACTTTTCCATCTTTCCGGGATTATTTGACCGTGTAATCGCTTCTTCTCTATCTATGTGACCCTTAAAATACATATCGGCAATGCTGTGGTCGAGACTCTGCATACCAATTCTTCGAGAGGTCTCAATAACATTCGGTATCTCATAGATCCTGTTTTCACGAACACAGTTCCTGACGGCAGAGGTGCACAGCAAAATTTCGGTACAAGGTACCATTCCCGGCTCATCTATCCTTCTAAACAGAGTCTGGGTGATAACGGCCTGCAGCGTATTTGAGAGCATCGTTCGAATTTGATTCTGCTGATTGGCCGGATAAATATCTATAATACGCTCAACTGTCTGCGGAGCATTGATAGTATGCAGTGTGCTGAATACGAGGTGTCCTGTTTCGGCAGCGGTAATTGTGAAACTCGTAGTTTCGAGGTCCCTCATTTCGCCGACCATGATGATATCAGGGTCCTGCCTTAATATATGCTTGAGGCCCGATGCAAAATTCGGACAGTCAGAGCCTATTTCCCTCTGCTCAATTATACTGTTGTCGTTCTCTAAACCATACTCGATGGGGTCTTCCAGGGTAATTATGTGCTTCCTGTATTTTGAGTTTATCTGTCCTATAATTGAGGCGAGGGTGGTGCTTTTGCCGGAACCAGTATGGCCTGTTACGAGAACCAAACCTCTGGGCAGGTCTGCCAACTCCTGAACTATCGGCGGCAGGTTTAAGCTATCTATCGAAGGAATCTGGTTCGGAATCACTCGAAATGAAATCGCAATAGTTTCACGCTGATAATGCGCGTTTACACGGAATCGATGGCCATCTTCGACTGTTGTCGAGAAATCAAGGTCTCTGTTTTCTTTGAATATTTTGAATCTGTCCGGCCCAACCATTGAAAGAACCATCTCTTTTGCATTTTCGTTGCTGATTTCAGGAAAATCTGTATCGATCAGTTCTGTATTCTTTCGCAACACCGGTGGCATGCCAACGTTAATATGTATGTCGCTTGCTCCCTGCTCAATGGCCTTTTCTAATATAGTTTTTACATCTACACCTGCTATATTCTTTACCTCTATACCTGCCATGTCACAATCCCTCAACTAAGGATATAAGTGCTCGCACCTGTAGTAACGCGAGTACAGGTGCATAAGTTATAAGCACGCTCATGTTCTCTCTTATGCGGCATTTTCGACAAAAATTTCCTCTTCCTTTTGGCCATACACTTCAGTTACTCGCAGGACTTCTTCTATCGTGGTCAAGCCCTGCTCGACCTTTTTTATGCCGTCATCAAACAAACACGGCTGACCGCTCTTGCGAAAAATGCTGCGCATATTACTGACCGAAGAGTCTTTGT
>JBARPZ010000285.1:0-8684 GCA_049643445.1 Sedimentisphaerales bacterium | reverse complement strand
CTTCAGAAGATGTTTTACTATGCCTGGGATGTGTTTTATTCAGACTCCGGCTACGAATTAAAAATGGGACAATTATTTCATAAGGTAATAATGAGGGAAATTGCCGACAAGACCTATAAGCGGTATGATACCCGAACATCTCAACCTTCAAAAACCATCGAAAAATGAGCAGAATATTTTTGTTTTCCCTTAATACGTGTACTCACCCATGTGAGGTCTATCCGTTGGGAATGGCTGTTGTGGCGGCAGCTCTTCAGCGGGATGGCCATGAAGTGTGCATGTATGATTATTTGGTGGCCGGCCGGAATGATGGCGATCTCATAGCTGCCCTTCAGGAATATCATCCTGAATTCATAGGCGTCTCCATTCGTAATCTTGACGATAATATTGACTCCTCCTACGAGATAGATAATACAAAGAAGTTTACGTGGATCAGTAATCTTATAGAGCAAATAAAAAACGTGACCTCAGTTCCGGTGATTATTGGTGGATCGGCATTTTCATTAATGCCGGAGACAATACTCGGTATTATTAAGGCCGATTATGGTATCACCGGAGAAGGTGAGAAAGCAATCTGTAGTCTTATTAAGGAGCTGCAAAATCAAAAAAGACCGGATCGCATCATTTATGGTTCGGATTATCCCATTCTCGGCGCCGAGATCAAAGGCGGTTTGTACGATAAAGGCCTGGTTCGTTATTACTATGAGGAAAGCGATTTTATTAGTATTCAAACCAAAAGGGGATGTCCATTTCAGTGTGTGTACTGTACATATCCGAGCCTGGAGGGGCACTTTTTTCGCTATCGTGAAATTGAAGAAGTAATTGATGATATCAGCCGGCTCAAAACGGAAATGGGCTGCAATAGTTTTTTCTTTGCAGATTCAATATTCAATGATCCTGCGGGGCGTTACAGGGAACTTCTCGAGGGAATTATCACCAAAGAGCTTGATATTAAATGGACTGCATATTTCACCCCTTATCGTCTGGAAAAGTCTGATATTGAGCTTTGTAAAAGAGCTGGTTTATTTGCCATAGAGCTGGGCACAGATGCCGCCTGTTCAACGACGCTGGCGGGATTGAACAAGATGTTTGACTGGGATGACGTTGTTAAGGCTAACAGTATAATTACTCAAGCCGATCTGCCCTGTGCGCATTTTGTCATATTTGGTGGTCCGGATGAAACATATGAAACCCTGGAGGAAGGCATTCAGAATTGCAGGCGATTGGAAAATTGTGTGGTCTTTGGGTATTCCGGCGTCAGGATTTATCCCGGGACTTTACTCTTCGAACATGCGATGTCAGAAGGGATTATTGAGAAAAACACTTCTCTGCTCGATCCGGTTTATTACCACTCTCCTGCGATCGAAAAACAAAGAATGCACAAGATGATTTGTCGCGGCTGGGGCAAAGACAGACGCATGATTTATCCGCAGGCAAAAGCCGAAAAGATAAGTCAGGTCCTTAAGCAGATGTTCAATGCTAAAGGATTGCTCTGGGACAAAATACATCTTCTACAAAGAACAAGGCTTTAAGTCTTTTTTTTAGGTTCCGTACAAGTGCAAAACACCGTCCCCCCAAATAATATATTAATTGTTATTCCAGTCTATAATCACGCTGCTACAGTCTGTGATGTGGTGAGTCGTTGTCAGAAATATCCTGCCGATATTCTTGTTGTGGATGATGGCAGCGAGGAAGATGTGACTGCCATGCTTGCCGGCTTGAACGTAAAGGTTATAAGGCATGAACGTAACCGCGGGAAAGGGCAGGCTATACTTACAGCCGCCCGTTATGCCCGGGAAAATAACAAGACACATATTCTTACCATCGATGCCGATGGGCAACATTATCCTGAGCAGATCCCTGATTTCATTGAGAGCGTCAACAAACATCCTGATTCGATAATTATGGGGGTGCGGGATTTTAGTGCTTCTGATGCCCCTTTCAGTTCCAGGTTTGGCCGGGCCTTTGGTAATTTCTGGGTAAGAATACAAACTGGAGTCAAGGTCAAAGATATCCAGAGTGGGTATCGGGTATATCCGGTGTTTGTATTGAATAATTTGAAGTGTTTCTTTCATACATATGCCTTCGAAGATGAAGTGATTGTACGGGCGCTGTGGGCTGGTGTTCCTGTCCATGAATTAGCTGTTAAGGTCTATTATCCTGCACGTGAAAAGAGAATATCTCATTTTCGCAAAATACGTGACAACCTGAAGTTGACGATACTTAATACATACCTGACACTTCGTTCGATAGTTCCCTGGCCGCATCTGCAGATACAGCACGAAAACGGGATATATTTTACTATCAGCCATCCACTGAAAATCCTGAAGGAATTGTATGGAAACCGCAATCACCCCATGAAAGTAGCACTGGCCGGCTCGTTAGGAGTATTCCTTGGCGCTTTGCCTCTTATTGGCTGCCATACTCTGGTAATCATTTATGCAGCGTCCCACTTACGACTCAATAAATTATTAGCCATAACGACCAGTCATATCTGTATGCCGCCAATTGTTCCCGCTCTTTGTATCGAGGCGGGGTATTATATACGTTTCGGTAAATTTATAACCCTTGAGAATGTGTCATCTTTGTCCGATACGTCTTTTCTCGAATTGGGGTATATGGCCCTCCAGAGATTGGCGGAGTGGTTCATTGGTGCCCTTGTGATTGGTCCTGTACTGGCCGTTATTTGCGGTATTATTATTTTCATACTTTCTCTTAATATTCAGAAAACCATCCTATGGACGCAGAACAGGAAAACGTAATCAGTGACTGGGATTCGCGCAGTGTCGGCAAACCCTGGCAGCACCGTTTCTTCTACTTCGTAATTCGTTTTGGCGGCCGACGTGCTGCTTATCTGTTTATGTATTTTGTTGTTCTTTGGTATGTGCTCTTTTATCCCCCCCTGCATAAGAAGTGTAAACCGTATTTGGTTCGCAGATTCCCTGATAAAAAGGGAAGGCTGGACAGATTTTTCAATGAATATCGATGGATAACGTCTCTGGGGGAAGTCCTGATTGATCGAGCGGCCTTTGGGATACGGGGCCATGAGAGTTTTGAGATAGAAACTCCTCAGGGAGCTAAGCTGCAGGAACTGTTACATGAAGGAAATGGATTGCTGATTATCAGTGCCCATACCGGGTGCTGGCAAATAGGCTTTTCTGCCTTGCAATTTCTGGAAAGCTCTGTTCATATCGTAATGTATCGGGATCAGTATGACATTGACAAACAATATTATGAACACAAAAAAGGAAAACCTCCCTTTGAAATCGTCGATCCTGCCGGATATCTGGGGGGGATACTTCAGATGGTGGCTGTCCTGCAGGCCGGACAAATCATTGGTATAATGGGAGATCGGGTATTCGGGGACGATTCAAATACTATTACAGTGGATTTCATGGGGGACCCGATCCGTGTCCCTGTTACTCCCTATCGTTTGGCTGCTATGCGGGGCACTCCTATTGCAGTGGTATTTTCACATAAAGTGGGGCACTCTCGTTATATCATTGAAGTGCCCGGAATAATAAGAGTCCCGGCTTGTATTGACCGTAATCCAGATGTCTATTTGACTTATGCGCAGGAATTCATTGGCTATTTAACAGAATATGTTCAGAAACATCCGTTTGGTTTTTATAATTTCTTTCAAATGTGGAAAGAGCAGTCGCCCAGAGGGAGTTCAGAATAGGTGCTTCAGATAAATACTATGAAGCTCGACTATAACAGAATTATTTTGGTTCATGCTTTGGGATACAATCCCGACAAAGCCGGCCGGGACATCTCCAGACTGGCAAATACCGTAGCACCGATGGGTCTTCTGAGTATTGCGGCATATTTGGAGAAGAACGGAATCACAACTGATATTATTGACTGTTATGCCCATCCTGATTCAGAGGAAAAAATCCCTGACTACTTAAAGGAGAAAAGCCCCGGTTATATCGGCCTGACATGCACCACCTCGACCTTTCACGATTCAGTCCGGATTGCCAAAATGGCAAAAGATATCCTGCCCGGAATCAGGTCGGTTTTTGGGGGTTCGCATGTTTCTGCATTACGCGAAAAAATTCTGGAAGACTACCCGGATGTTGATTTTTCTGTAATCGGTGAGGGGGAACAATGTGTTGAGGCGGTGATCAAGGCCGGTACTGACAAAAAGGCTCTAAGTGAGATTCCAGGACTGGTTTACCGGAATAACGGCAATATCAACTTTACCGGATTCCGGGAAAAAGGAATTGAACTGGACAGTTTGCCATTCCCGGCTTATGAAAAACTGAAAGGCTATCCACAGGCCTATAAACTGCCGATTTTTAATTATCCCACCACACCGAACACAGCTTGTAACTCAAGTCGAGGCTGTCCGTATGCCTGTAGTTATTGTGACAGATCAGTGTTCCGTCGCAGTTTCCGATATAATTCGGCCCAATATCTTTATGAACATGTGAACTACCTGAAGGAACGGTTCGGGATCAGGCATATTAACTTTTACGACGACCAGTTCACTTTCAATCGAAAGCGGGTGGAAGAATTCTGCCGCATGATGCTGGATAATCATCTGAACATGACTTTCAATTGTGTTGTTCGAGCAGAGCATGTCGATCTTGAACTGATGAAACTGATGAAGAGTGCCGGATGCTGGATGATGAGCCTTGGTATTGAATCGGGTGACCCCGAACTGCTGGCGCAACATCGGCAGAATGTGGATCTGGATATGCTGGCCGATACCATCCGAAATATTAAAAGAGCGGGGATTCGAACCAAGGGCCTGCTGATGATGGGCCTGCCGGGGGAATCGGAGGAAAGTATCAAACGCAGTATGGATTATGTTTTTTCTCTGCCGATAGACGACTTTAACCTGGCGAAATTCACGCCGTTTCCCGGGTCTCCGCTGTACGAAAATATCCATGACCTGGGGACTTTCGAAGAGGATTGGGAAAAAATGGATTGCATGAATTTCCTGTTTGTTCCCAACGGTATGAAGAAGGAGCGTCTGGAAGAGTTGTTTATTGAGTTTTACAAGGCCCATTATACACGCCCGAAGGTATTGATGGGATATGTCGGCATGTTATGGAGATCTCCTGATAGCTGGCTCCGTTTCGCTTCCAATCTGACCAGTTTCCTGAAATTCGCCAAATCCAATAAACGGATAAGGTAGGTAGCCTTAAATGGATGGATGAACTTGAGAGCGACAGAAGGTTCCATAAGCGGGTACCAATATATGAATGTAGAGAGGGAAGGCTACGAAACAGTCGGCGGAGGTTTTTGTCACAAGTTTAATGCGTAATGGTTCAACATGGCAACATGATGAACCATGGAGGTTATTGGTAGCATAATTTCGAGGTAAATTGCAGCATGGATGTCAAACAAAAACTAAAGCAGGTAATTATTGAAGATTTAGCACTGGAAGATGTGTGCATAGACAGTATAGATGATGATGGTCCTATTTTCGGTGAAGGAGGGCTGGGATTGGATTCATTGGATGCGGTGGAACTGGTCGTTATCATTCAGAAACATTTTGGTGTTCAAATCAAGGATATGGCCAAAGGCAGGGAAGTGTTCCAGTCATTGAATACTCTCGCTGATTATATTCAGGAAAACATGGGACAATGACTTCAGCAATAAATAGTTTTTCTGATATTCAAATTACGGGCGTAGGTTGCTTGTGTGCTGCTGGGGGCAATGTCTCGGAAATGATGAATAACATATATTCTGGTGTTCGCACGCCCGTAGTGTCCCAACAGGTTCGTTCCGACCATCCGGAATTGTATCCCATGTTTGAGCTGCCTCCCTCAGCCGTCCCGGACGGCTACTATGACGGGCTGGAAACCAGGCGCTGTGGGCTGCTGGCAATCGCTGCTGCTTCTGAGGCCATAAACAACGCCGGCTTCGATATAGATAGTCTTAAAAAGTATCGGGTTGGCGTGTGCATTGGTACGACTGTAGGCAATGCGATGAATAATGAATCCTTTTATCGTGATTTCCTGCTCAATCGTTTCCCGCCAATGGATTCTATTAAAGCCTACCGAAATGCCAATCCTGCCGACATGGTGGCTCAACATTTTCATCTGAACAGTTTGCGTCAATGTATTGCCAACGCCTGTTCTTCAGGCACAGTTGCTATTGGACAAGCGGCCGAATGGATCAATCACGGCTTGTGTGACATTGCTGTCGCGGGCGGTTCCGATATACTCTGCCGCGTAATATATAACGGCTTTATCTCATTACTGATATCCGATAGCCAGCCATGCCGTCCCTTTGATAAAAATCGCCGGGGACTCAATCTCGGCGAAGGGGCGGGTATGGTCGTTCTCGAATCCTTACAGACCGCAGGTCAGCGAAACGCTCGGATACATGCGACTCTTTGCGGTTATGGAAACTGCTCGGATGCATATCACATTTCCGCTCCGATGCCTGATGGCCTTGGCCTGGAAATGGCAATTGACGCTGCCTTACAGCAGGCTGGAATTGGCCGGGATGATATCGCTTTTATAAATGCCCATGGCACGGCCACTCCCGAAAATGACAAAGTGGAAGGGACCCTTTTTTCTCGTATATTTCCGAAAACGCCGTTTCATTCCACAAAAGGATATACAGGACATACCCTTGGGGCGGCTGGTGCTATTGAAGCCATCATAACAGTCGAAAGCCTGAAACGACAAATGATTGCTGCAAGCGTTGGTTTTCAGGACCCTGACCCCGATTTTGATGTAAATCCCGTAATGGACAATACTCCCGTGCAGGGAGATTATGCCATGTCGGATTCTCTGGCGTTTGGGGGTAATAATGCAGTTCTTGTTTTTCGGAAGAGGGCTCAAGCATGACCTGTCGCATGGCGATAAGAGGAATCGGTTTGGTCGGCGGCTTTGGCAGCGGAACCGAAGCTGCGTTGAATGCTTTGCGTGGCGCTGCAAAACCTAATGATGTTTTATCGATCCAGACTTCCACGGGAGAAATAAATTATCCTGTGTATCAGGCGGATCCGGGACCGCTAAAGGATTTTGTGCCTTCGGGTAAGTTGCGTCGTGTAAACAAATATTCCCGTCTTGCTGCTTTGGCGGCTTGCCTGGCACTACAGGATGCAGGCCGAAATATTCCATGCCAATGTTCTGATATGGCCGTAATTATCGCCAGCGGCTATGGAGCGTCTTCTACAACATTTGCCTTCCTGGATGATGTTATCCTGGAAGGTGACAGCTTTGCTTCCCCTACACTATTTTCCAATTCTGTCCATTCTGCTGCGGCTTCTAATGTCACAATCTTACTGGAAATCAGGGGGCCAACCCTGACCGTAACTCAATTTGAAATGTCAACTGTTGCCGCCTTATTAAACGCACAGGTGTGGCTGGAGGAAAAGAAAGTTGACTCCGTACTTTTGGGGGGAGTTGACCAGATCAATCAGGTCCTGCTGTATTGCTATCATAGTTTCTGGGGTGGCGAAATCCCGCACGAAATCATGCCGCTTCAATATGACCTCCAGACCGCTATTCCTGGAGAAGGTGCGGCTTTTATGGTGCTGACCAGGGATGAAGGCCAAATTCCTCCTTATGGCTATATCGATATGGTTTCCTGGGAGGCCTTAAGTAAGTATACGGTTCCTGAAGACATTTTGATAGTCCCCGGCTCCGATGGTCATCGGACTTGTGGATTGCAATATCGAAAATTATTAAAGGGGATAGACCCTGCCAATATTAAAACGTTCAGTCAGATATACGGAAGTATGCCATGCGGCCAGATGTTTGACCTGGCTCTGGCTTCCATTGCGGCAAAAAATGGTCTTATCCCCAATTCATTCTGCTCTATTAAGCTTGATGCCAAAGACAATCTTGGTATTGTGCACCATAGCTGATAAGCACCAAGCTCTTACAAATAATATTACCCTCAACAATAATCACGAAACACAAACCCCATGTCATCCCATCCACAGCACGCCCACTCTTGTCATTTCGACCGAAGTCCGCCGAAGGTGGACGGAGTGGAGAAATCTGCCACACGAATTGATTGAATCCTCACCACGCTTGCCCCGCTCTACTGCTCAACTGTTCTCCTGCTCAAATCCTCACTTTTCCCGAATCCCGAATCCCTGCATGCAGTAGCCTGCCCCAGCAAGTCTTAGGCAGGGATCCCCTCTTACACGCCTAACCACCTGTCCCCGGATGTCTTAGTCGGGGATCAAGCCGTTTTCCCTTCTCTCCGTCATCCCGACCGAGCGAAGCGAGCGGAGGGATCTTTCAAAAAAATATCCCGACGTGGTCGGGCCTCCACAATTTTGCATTTTACATTTTAATCTTTGATTTGTTTTAATTTCCCCTCCGCCCACCGGTACTTCATACCTACGGCCTTTTCGTATGCCGATTTTGCATTGCTTTCCGCCTTCTCAAAATCCTTTTGCCGTTAATAAGGGGGGGAGAAAGTCCCGCATCAAACACCATTTCTGTAGTTCTATAAAATCCCCGCTCAAACGCCGCGGGGGCTTTTACTCCGCTTCGCTGGGCTAAAAAACTAATCAATAATCATTTAAAAGGCTCGCCCAATCTCTTGTGTTTCTCCTATGGACTCCTTAATCACACTTCAATATTTATCCAACCAAGGCGGATATCAGGGGGTTCTCCGCCTTCTTCTGTCTTTCTGCTTCCTGATTTTTTCTATCTTTTTTGCTTCCGGGCTTTCTTTTCCAAGTAATTTATTCTCCAGCA
>JBARPZ010000284.1:0-8675 GCA_049643445.1 Sedimentisphaerales bacterium | reverse complement strand
GCATCACCTTTGAAATATGCAGGCACGTTGAGACCAGTGGGATATGTTTTTCTTCTTCTTCGTAGCCTCTTTCGACAAAACCTACAAGTTTTGCTTTTGTGATAGATTCTTTCGTGGCGAAAAGCGTTACATTGTTCCATCCACGGGCCACCAGACCCTCTGCAATATTACTTGCCACGGTTTCCCATGCGCCATAGGCGCGAGGGGGTGTCCGCCATGCTACGGGCGCCAAAATTGCAATGCGTTTATCTTTAATTTTTCAGCTCCTTCTTACTTCTTCCTTTATTCGCTGTATATGTCCCCGGCCTAAAGCTTTGACTTCACAGCCGAGTTCGAAATATCGGCGGATTTTCTCATCGTCCAAAATACCAAAGCAATCAATCACTGCCAGAGGGGCACCGGCCCATTCGACTATTTTATCAGGGTCAAGTTGCAGGTAAGGCGCGTGCGGCACTGCCAGTATGACTGCCTGGGCACCTTTAAGTACAGCAGCAAGGTCATGCTGAACATGGGTATTAACAAGCTCATCCTGATTGCGGAAGAACCTTGCCAGCGAGTGACCCGGCGCAGGGTAGGTATCCTGTTTTTCGAGCTCGTACCAGTGCTCAAGGTACGGGTCGTGTACGCGCATCTCAGCACCCATCTCGGTCAGCTTTCTAACGACTACTTCCGAGCCGCTGTACCGAGTGTCGGCAACATCCTGGCGGTAACTGGCCCCGCAAAGCGATATAGTGACACCAGCTACCTGCAGGCCCATATTTCGAAGGGCATCTCTTGTCAGTGTCGCTGCACGAAGGCCTCGTGTGTCGTTAATATCGATTGCCATCGTTGTCATCTTGAAGATATCGTCATCGAAACCGAGGATGTGCTTGTATGCCCAGTGCCCGAGGCCACCATCCTTCGGCAGACAGTATCCACCAATTCCGGGGCCCGGGAATATCATATTGCTATGCGTAGGACGGACCTTGATTGCCTTGATGACCTTAGTCAGGTCCACACCGTTACGCTCCGAGAACAAGCTCCACTCATCAAGAAAAGCCAGTATTGTAGCACGAAAAGAGTTCTCGACGATTTTGGTAGTCTCTGATTCGATCGGTCGGTCCATAACGGTCAACGGAAACTCTTCGGTGTTTAAAACCTGGCGCAGGAATTTTTCGACCCGCTTTTTTGCTTCCGCGTTACAGCCTGAACAGACCCGCCAAAAATCCCGAATCGACGAAACGTAATTTTTTCCCGGCATGACACGCTCAAAACTGTGCGCCAGCAGTGGCTCCGAATCTATACCCCGCGTGGCAAAGGTTTTCTTCATAATCGGCCAGGCGACGAACTCCGTCGTGCCGGGCGCTACAGTCGTCTCAATCAAAGTCAGGCATTTTTGTGGTATCTTTTCGCCGATTGTCTTTATTGTCGCTTCGAGCGCCCTCATCTCCGCTTTGCCGGTGCGCATATTACCGAGGTCCTTTTTCGTATAATCGCATTGGACATCCACGACCACACAGTCGGCCAGCTTGAGGCAATCGCTATTATAGGTGGCTACGAGCGTTTTTTTCTCCAGTACGCAGCGGGCTATCATCGGCTCGACTTCAGGGTCTTCTGCCTTTACGGGCGACTGGCCGCGATTAAGAAGTGGAATCTTCCAGAAGCTACGGGTGCTGGGCCGTTGACAACCGATAACAAACTTGTTTGGCTCGCCGGTTTTCCTGTCGAGGCTGTCAGCTGTGATAGCCGCCATAACCGCACCGACAAAACCAACGCCCATCACTACGACGATTTCCTTGTCCTCCTTGCGTGCTGTTTCTACCAGTGACTCAATGCGCTTAAACTCCGCAGCATATTCATCCTGTTTGGGAATAGCGAATTTTTCACCTTCCGGACTTATTGAATAATCGGTCATTGTTGAAACCTCATAACATCAGCACAAAATAAAAAAAGTAAAATTCCATAGTATTTTTAGATTTTCAGCGCTTAGTTCGTCAAACTATCGCCGCAAGTTTACCAATAATATCCTATATATCAAGGCCTTTTACATCAGTTCTTGAATTATAGCCGGATCCGGTGAAGGGCTTATCGTAAAGTATAAGTCAATGTGCAAAGTTGAAAGTGCCTTTCATATAGCCAAATTGACCTAATAATTTGTGCAGACACAACACCGACATCCTTCCTGCGCCGACGCGAATTAGCTGGAATTGCCCAAAACACCTGTAAAGTGTGATGCAACCAACTTGAAAGTAAACGGAATAACCTAATCTTGTGAAAGAGTTGGTACTTCTTTCTCTGGTTGGCCGAGTTGTTGTATGAGAACTTCGCGGACATAAAGTTTCGCAGCTTTGTATGCCGGGTTTGTCTCGATGTGCAATCCGATTTTTCCTTTTGCAGGCCCATCCGCCCGGATTGCCCCGACTTCCTCTCCGTTTAGCCAGACCTGGAATCGCTTATCCTGGACCTTGACCGAGATGGTATTCCAGCTTTCTCGGTCAACAAGGTCCTTACGCAGGTTGGCCAGGGCCAATCCTTTACCGGGTACCCAGACGCTCCCTGTAAAGGTCGCTGCCTTTTGGTTCTCGAATATCTCAATCCTTGGCCCCCGCTCGGAACCTTCGGCGCGCAGCCAGATTCCCGCGTGGATAGGCCATGTGGCTCGGAAGGTCACCGCCAGCAAAAAGTCTTCATAGACCACATCAGTCCACAGAGTGCCGCCTTTGCCGTTGGCGCCAGGCGCTCCAATCAGCTGGCTGCGATTTACGGTCCAGGAAGCAACACCCGAGGGTTGCCAGCCTTTGATATCACGGCCATTAAAAGCGGTGATCCAATTCTTCTCATCAGACTCGGCTTCGGTCTCCTCGACGATGTTGTGGGTTCCATGGCAATCTGTACATACAGACTCCATTGTGATGAACCGCCCATTCGGCCGGACGCGGTGCAGCCATTTCTCTTGAAAAGCCTTTACTGCCGCGTGATCCTTGTGGTCTTCCCGGCCGTAAATACGGCGATCACCGCCCGGCTTATGGCACGTCGGATTTGAACACATCTTCTCCACCTCGGCTCGGCCGAAGAGAAGGTCCGGCTTGGTCATCAGCATCTCGTCGTGCATGTGCTCGACCGAAGGCCCATGACATTCGTCACAGGTAATATCCATATCCATGTGGAGTGTTGTGATATCCTCGGTCTTCAGGCTGGGGTGGCAGACGTAACACTTGGAATTGCCGTTCGGTTTTTCACCAGTGGGTTTTTGGGCTTTCGGTTCGTCTGCGAAACACACCGCCAGCACACAGACAGAAGCTACGAGGAGAAGAACCACCCATGCAAGAGGCAAATCAGTTCGGTTATTTGAGCGCACAACTTTTCTCCTTTGTTAAACCAAATTAAATTTGCAGACGCACAACGGCATTTCCCGCCCGTACAAACCGTGCGGCAACAAGCAATCCACTATGCAACTGTCCATCTCCGTTGAGCGATAGTTGAAGGCCAAGGAGCTAAACGACTTCCCAATCACGCAGCCACGTGTATTCCTGCGGAAGATTGGCCCATCGCTCGTCAGTAATGCGCATAAGCCACTCTTTCTCTGCAGCTGTCACTCCAAGCAGTCGTGTGTACGAAGCCCGCGCAGCGTTCTCAACCTCATAGACCGTTGACAGCCCCGGTACCGCGGCAGTGATTGCTTCATTGGCAAGGATGCATTGGAGCGTCAGCCGTGCCATGTCGTTCTCTTTCTTGCTGCCCACGCCCATTACCGGGA
The DNA here is from genome assembly GCA_049643445.1 of Sedimentisphaerales bacterium. Lineage (GTDB taxonomy): Bacteria > Planctomycetota > Phycisphaerae > Sedimentisphaerales > Anaerobacaceae > CS2-K091. The sequence continues at coordinate 4,939 of JBARPZ010000284.1, read as the reverse complement.
ACTTAACTTTGCCGTCGCTGTCCTTGAAGAGACTGCCGCCGAAGTAGGGCTTGATAGTAACGACCCCGACATCCTTCTCAATGACTTTCTGGAAAATGCTTTGGGTCTGGTCGGAGCCATGGCCCGGGTTGACCTCTTCGACGTTATCCTTCGTCAGGGGCTTGCCTTTGACCTTGGTTTTTGCGCTGCAGGGGAATATCAACATCTCGAATTCAGAATACTTACTGATGATATGCTCGAACCAGGGACGGGAATGAGAGGACATACCGAGATGCCTCACTTTCCCGGCCTTATGTAACTTTTGGAAGGTCTCGATGACGGTCTCGATCTCGAAATCTGTGTTAGAACCGTCCATTTTGGCCTGGGGACGCCAGATGTCAAGGTAATCGGTCTGGAGCATACGCAGGCAGGTATCGACGTTGTGGGTATGGGACTTGACGTTGCAGAACTTTGGGTTCCGCGGCCCGAGGTTGTGTATATCGGCGCCGACGTACATCTTATCACGGCGTCCCTTAAGGGCCACCCCGTAGCAGAGGCACTCGGCGGCAGTAGTGATGTCCAGGTAGTTGATGCCGGTATCGATACAAGCGCTGATGACCTCAGTACGGTTCTTAGCGACGTCCGCAGGTACTTGCTCATTAGCAAAACTATCCCAGTAGCGACCGGCGTTACGATTTTTCCAGTGGCCGCCAAGGCTGACCTCGGAGACCATTAAACCTGATTTACCCAATTTGCGATAGTGCATTTTTTGGTTGTAGTTCAGAATGCTGGCTGAGGAGCTCGGTGCGGGGCCGGGGCCCGAACAGCAAGACTTTGTCTCGGCTTGTCCCTTGCCGGCCAATGCGCCGGCAACCGTACCGGCAGCGGCCATAGAAGTATTACGCATGAAAGCTCTTCGTGAAAGTTTATCGTTCTTCATAAGTACTCTCCTTTTCAATTTGGGCCGGTTTGGATATTGTCCCTCATCCGAAACCGTAATTTTCTAAATAACCATCTCAAAAGTTCGATAGTTCTAATTTTACAATATAATATGATGACACAATCCGGGGCAAATGTCAATGGCATTTCTGCGAGTTCATAGTTCATAGTTCATTGTTCGTAGTTCGTTGTTCATAGATGGATACTTGAGGCTCGATGCCGGATTATCGATGCTGTATGCTCGATAATCGAAGGATGAATGAGGCGGGATTTTCTGCTTACTGCTGTGGTTTCGCTGCACAAAACCGGTTTTGGGCCCCAAAATGGGGTTCGAAAAGGCTGATAAAATATATATTTTAAAAATGCCTTAAAAATTCCTTGCCAAAACAATCGCTTTTGTGGTAAAATTAAGTAAAATTAGGAAGTGAAGGCAGACAAAGCTATTATAATAATTTTGTTGCCATCATAAACATGTAATTTATTTCATACCGACCCTGCCTTCCAAAGTTATGAGTTTCTTCTTTTTTAGCGTGCTGCGCATATTGCTCAGGGCGTTAGTAGGAGAAATGAGGTATAAAAATGCGGAATTTGGGAGTTAGATTATGCATATCAGTGCGCAAAAAGACTCAATTTATACAAACCGGCTATAGGTGCGTTGCCTGTACCGTCATAATATTTATCATAAATTTTAGAAAGGGCTAAAAAATGAAAAGAATAGCAAAAATTCTGGCAATGTTTTTTATAGCTTTGGTGATGGCATCTACAGCGGCGGGAAAAATCATCACCGTCGATGACGATGGCCCCGCCGATTTCAATAATATTCAGGCGGCAATTGATAATGCTAATGATGGTGATACTGTTCTTGTTGCAGATGGTGTATATAGAGGTAAAGGTAATCGAGATATAGACTTCAAAGGAAAGGCAATCACCGTTCGAAGCGAAAACGGCCCGGAGACCTGCATTATCGATTGCAGCGGCACTGAAGCGGAGCCTCACCGAGGATTCAACTTTCAGTCAGGTGAAGGCCCAAATTCCGTTGTCTCTGGACTCTCTATTACCAACGGCTATGCACCTGAAAGCCAAATCGGCAGTAAGAGAATCTCTGGAGGTGGAGCTATATATTGTTTTCTTTCAAGCCCTACTATTGCTGACTGCGTTGTAACCAACAACCAAGCTGGCAGAATTGGAGGAGGAGTCGCCTGTTATAAAAGTAACTCAAAGATATACAACTGCATTATCAGTCACAACACATCTTACGATAGCGGTGGTGGTATATATCATTACCTCGGTGATTTAACGATTCGAAATTGTATAATCATCGGGAATTCTGTACTTGGTGTTGGTAGCGGCATCACTTGCTACAAAGCTACGATCAGTCACTGCACCATTGCGAACAATTCGGCTAATGTAAACAGCGGTGGTATTAGCTGCAACCCTCATATCGAGACAACAATCAATAACTGCATTTTATGGGCCAACAGCCCATCACAGATGTTTGGCAATGCCAGCGTTTCCTATAGCGCTGTGCAAGGTGACTACCCTGGAACGGGCAACATTGATGTTGATCCGCTTTTCGAGGCTCCAACAATAGATGACTATCATTTGTCAGTACACTCACCTTGTATAAATGCCGGAGATCCCATGTATAGTTCTGCGCCCGGAGAAAAAGACATAGATAGTGAAACACGGATAATTAATGGTCGAGTTGATATAGGTGCAGATGAGGTCAATTATGAAGGCCCAATTCTTAGGACTTCACCCACAGAGTTCAAATTCTACGCAAATGAAGAAAACCCTTCTCAGCAAGAACAGGATTTGTCCATTTATAACAACGGAACGGACATATTGAAGTGGAAGCTCTTTGAGGATTGTGCTTGGTTGGAAGTTGATCCAAAAGGTGGGGAGTGCGCCTCCGAAATTGATAAGGTCAAACTGGCTGTAGATAGTACGGGACTCCCTCAGGATACATACCATTGCGAACTAATTATAATCGCTGAGGAGGCTCTTAATAGTCCACTGACAATTTCGGTAACGCTTCATATTGGAGGGAGATTATTTGTTCCATCACAGCACGAAACAATACAGGCAGCGATAGATACTTCAGAAGACGGTGACGAGATTATTGTCTCCCCTGGTGTTTACAATGAGAACATTAACTTTGGTGGCAAGAATATTATTCTACGATCAATACACCCCAGGAAACGGAGCGTGGTTTCTAATACTATTATAGATGGAAGCCATAACGTCTGGGGTGGTTCTATTGTGACTTTCTCAGGTATGGAGTGTGGCGCCTGTGTGCTCTCAGGTTTTACCATAACGAACGGCAGAGGCACTTACGGCTGTGGAGGAGGTATCTTGGGAAATGGAACTCAGGCCACTATCCAGCACAATATCATCTTCGAGAATTGGTCAGTATCTTATTCCCTTCCCTCTTCTGGTTTTGGTGGTGGCATTTATGATTGTGATGGCATCATCCAGTATAATACGATTACACAAAATCATGCATCAGGCAATGAAGGATTTGCCAGAGGCGGTGGTCTCTACAGATGTGATGGCACTATCCAATATAATATCATCTCGTACAATTCAGTAGGTGGACTTGTATGGCCAGGGGCCTGTGGCGGAGGGCTTTCTGACTGCCACGGCACCATTCAACATAATATCATCTCGTACAATTCGGTGCCTCACTTTGCACCTGGAGTCATACCTATACCTGATTGGCCACCCGCCGGATTGTTCTCCGGCGGTGGGCTCTCCCGTTGCAACGGTACTATACAGAACAACACGATTGTCGAAAACGTCGCCCATTCAGGTGGTGGACTTTCCAATTGCACCGGCCTCATTAGAAACTGCATCATCTGGGGTAATAAGAATGGGCAAATTTACGACAGCGGAGCAGATGTGCACTATAGTGATATCGAAGGTGGTTATAGCGGCACTGGAAGTCTTGATGCCGATCCGTGTTTTGTTGAGCCGGGTTATTGGGTTCTTAGAGACGACCCTAACATCGTTGTTGAACCGAACGACCCGAATGCTATCTGGATTGAGGGCGATTATCACCTGCTGCCGGACTCTCCCTGCATCGATGCTGGGGACCCGAATTACATAGCTGAGCCCAACGAGACGGATTTAGACGGCAAGCCCCGTGTAATGGGCGGCCGAATCGATATTGGCGCGTATGAAGCACCCATACCGGCCGAGGTCAGGATTGTCCCGCGCAGCATCAACCTAACAAGCAAAGGCAAACGGATTACCTGCTATATCTGGCTTGCCGAAGATTACGATATTGCTGCTATTGACCCCAACAGCGTTTTCCTTGGGGAGCAAATTAAAGCTGAGCAGCTTTTGGTCAATGAGGAAGAGCAAATTGCGATTGCAAAGTTCAGCCGGGAAGAGGTTCAGCCCATTCTTGATGTAGGCGATATCGAGCTGACCGTAACTGGGGAACTCAGCAACGGGACCAGATTTGAAGGGGCAGATATTATCAGGATAATAGATAAAGGCGGAAAGAATATCGAATATTGAACAAGGAACGTCGAAGTGAGATCCTTCGCTTGCGCTCAGGATGACGGACGATGGATGACGGAAGATGGACGATAGACAATGGACAGAGGAGGGCGGATGACGGTTTGAGTTAATTATTAAGTGCGGGATTATTTTACCCCATGAGCTTGCTTTCGTTCTTACTGTGCTCCCAAACGCTTTTTATCACGTTTGGGACTCTTCTTAAACTGCTCAAGCGGTTGCGGCTCGGTTACTTTGCGGTAGCCCAGTGCCTTTATTAGCTCAAGGACCTCGGTCCATGTCGGAAAAGGCCTTGCATTTGTCTTTTTATATTCATCAACAGCCATAAGAAACTCAAATTGCTCGTCAGACATTTGGCCTTCTTCAGCAGATTTACGCTCATCACTTCTGCGTCTGCCGGGCCCACGCTGACGGTCCAGCCCCAAACGCCTGTCAACAACACTTTGCCTGCGGTCATCACCGTTCCGACGCTCTGTAAAGTTTTTTTCATCCATTG
>JBARPZ010000283.1:0-2395 GCA_049643445.1 Sedimentisphaerales bacterium | reverse complement strand
GTGCAAGGCACCACCATCCCGCCAAATCTTCCCCAGGACAATGGGTTTAACCTCGTATAACCTTTCCATGTTCATTCGCCTCCAATCCAGTCCTAGATTGCAATTCCAGTTGTATATTAAATTCAGGGCTCCTGATCTCTCGTAATTTCAATTGCAACTTATTCCGCCGTGAAGACCAACGTCATCCGGGTACCGGGGTAGACATATGACTCCTGGTTCATAACATCACATAGTTGTTTAAGGGCACGATTTGCACGTGGAGTAGACATCGTATGAAACTTGACGTTCATAACTCTCCCCTCCTTGTCCGGTATTATATCTGCAGGTTGCTGAAAAACACTTTTTAAAAAGGCACGGCCTTCGTCATTATTGCGGGCAAAGAACGGCGCTATCAGATTAAGCAAGCAGGTCTCGGCCCGATAGCAAATCATTTTAATCCCATCAGTAAACATTTTGCGCTCAGTTTCAAGACGAACAATTTCGTGCTCAGCCAGTAAATGTTTTACAGCTATTCTATCAGGCATTTGTTTCAAGTCGGTTTCTGATTGCTCGATATCTTTTTCAAGCTTGAGTATCTTCTTCTTATAACCAGGATTTGCAATATTAAAGCCTCGCATGGTAGGACGGCACGTTTCATCATTCTTAAAAGCTTTGTCCCCATACTCTTTTTTTAGCTTCTCAAGTTCCCGTTTGAGCCCTTTTATCAGTTTCTTTTTTTCTTTTTTGTCGGGATTCGGAACCAAGCGCTCTACATCAGCGGGCTCAACATTATTTGTTACAAGATGATCAAGCGCATATTCCTCACGCATATAACGAAAAAAGTTTTCCTGGTTCCATCGAAAAAAGATTCGGCGCGCAACCTGTTCACAATTAATGTCCTGCCGGGTGGTTATTATCGATGTCTGATGTCCGTCGTCACACAGTCGCCTGACCTCTCGTAGCCAGAAATTCTTATTTATTTTAATGCTACGTTCTCCGAGTAAATACTTTACAGCTTTACCTCGGACATGGCTTTCAACTTCAATAAAACAATCTTCAGGCCATGGATCATAGTTGCCTTTACGGTAAGTGATGACATCAATATCTGCTTTAAACCATCTCTCAAAAGATTTGGGGCTCCACCCTTCACGATCGAAAACCAGTGTTACTCTGTTGCCTTTTCCAGCAAGTTTTTGCAATTCCGGAATAACTTCTTTCTCGAGCATCGACAACAGGCTATCATTGGCTTCCGCTGTTACAAAAAATAATGGTTCACAATTTGCGTCATTTATCCAAAAATCAGTCGTTGCAGGCATGCAAAGACGTCTTCTGGCAACATGGGTCTTAGGCAGCTTATGCTTACGGCTATTATAGGGACGTACATGACCATCAACATATGCGAATCCGATTACATCTTTATCTTGATCAACCCATCTCTTAGATAAAAATGATATAAACTCACCGGCTTTATTGCGTAATCCCATCTCCTTCAGCTTTTTTCTCAGCGTCTTTACCTCAGGTGCGCGATCAAGGCCCAAAACAATGCCCAGTTCGCCGGGATTGCACCTTTTCAACTGTTCAGGCGTTTTGATCCTCAAAAGAGCCATAAACGATAGGGTCAGCAAAACCGACTGTAAGCCATAAAAGCCTTTATGAAGGGCACCGTATGCCTTTCTCCCGGCTTCCAAAAGGCCAACTCTTGCTAATGCCGGCAGTGACAGCAGCACACCAGCATGTCGAACCCCTTCGCTGGCGCTAAAATGAGGAGTTGCCTCAATTATTTTGCCGATACTTGCCAGAACACGTTCTGCTTCGCGTTTGGCACCGATCCCGATGGCACAGTTATTATCTTCTGTTGAGCGCTCTGAAGCACTTTTGAGTCTCTGGTGTGGCTCCGGTTTCTCATCCGGTTGCTTTTTCTTTACTATCGTGCCTTTCTTTATTGCATAGCGGATACAACCTTCAGTGATACCGGCTTGCTTTGCCGCTGCTTTTAACGAATAGCCTTCGTTGAGAAGTGTTTGTACCTGGCGTTTAACCTTTCCGTTAAGTTTGTAACCTTTGCGGTTGCTTTTTTTGTCGGTGATCAGGCCAGCAGGCCCGTCTTGCTGATACCTGTTAAGGTTTCGATATGCAGTGGTTCTGTTAATATTTAATGCTTTGGCGATTTCGACTGGAGTTGTGGCTGTGTGTGTGACGATAATCCCTTGAGCCAGTCGATGCCCATACAGATCACTTTCCCTGCAAGAGTATATTGGGCCTGATGCTGTAAAAAATTCTATTTTTTCATCATGACGATAAATCGCCACATGGTTGTTTATTGGTTCAGCGCCCTCTGGAAGGAATGGAATATAGCTTTGAAGCACAGCAAATACCTCCTGATTTGTTGCATTCCAATTTACGCTATATTTGCATC
>JBARPZ010000282.1:0-6902 GCA_049643445.1 Sedimentisphaerales bacterium | reverse complement strand
GTTTAATATTCTTTATTTGTACAGGAGGGGTTTTTTACGCCAGTCCTTATTTTTGTCATGGCCATACTTTGAAACCCGCGGCCTGCGCTGCCGAATTCGAACAGACTCGATTCCGAGATAGCAGCCTTCGGAGATTGGATTTTTCCCGACACATTCCAGACGCAGGGTGTATGTGCCGGGCTCTGGCCAGAAATCCAACAGATGATATTCTCTCGATGTAATGTCTTTGCTGTACAAGTCCATTACATCACCGAGCTTTACGTCGTTCAGGTAGGCCTGATATTTGCCGAAATCATAAGAGCTTGTCATGACGAGCAACAGCCGCTTAGGCTCTTTCTTTTTAACCTCGAAAGGTATCTGTAGCCAGGCATCTTCAGCTTTTATCGGTTTATACAATAACTGCTTTTTGGGATAGAGTGGGAGCTGCTGAGTGACGGCATCGTCGCGGCCGTGATACTTCTTGTCGGTGAAATCCTTCGCATAAATGATATCATCCAGATTTGGCAAGGCGCGTTTTTTTGCATGCGGTGCGCGGGCATTGAAAGTGGGTTTTCCTGTCTGGTACCAGAAGGCCACGCTGGAGTAATCATCCTCTCGCTCGTTCCAGCTATGGCTCTTATATTGGGGATTTTCATCGGGTGACATCCAGCCGAAGTGCTCAATGGTGAATCGTATGCTTTTGCCGAAGACGATGGGGTCGTTGATGTGCCAGCGGTAGGCACTGGTGTGGCCGCCGACGATGCCCCACTGGTCGAAGTATGGCGTGCCGAAGTATGGTGTACTTGTTGTTTTTAGTCCCCAGGCCGACAAAAAATAATCCTCCGTACCCGTACCCCAGATGGAGGCATCCTTTTCGCCGTCGATATAGATTTTCTCGTCGCCCTCACCGAACCATGCGGGGCTGCGTGTTCGGACACTCAATACAGTCCCGACATAATGTCCTTTTCCCTCGGTTTCGAGGATCAGATAGTCTTTGCCGTTGGCGGCAGGATATTCCTGTCGATATTGGGCGTAAAAGTAAGGCGTATCTTCGGGGATGGTTTCTTTTTTAATCCAGTCAATGTTATAGTAGAGCAGGCTGATTGGTTTTTCGCTCTGGTTGACGACCTCTATTTTTGCCGATTTTCGGAATGGCATGTGCCAGAAACAGTTGTAGGAGTCGGCGTCTTCCACGACAACAGGCAGGCTGATTACCTCACTTCGTCTGCCGAAGCTGTTTGCGAAAAAATCCCCTACCGGCGCTTCGACGGATGGTCGTTTGCTTGCGTCCCAGTACATCCGCAGGAGCATTTCCTGATGATTTGCTGAACCATTCCTGGCCCAGGAGTGTGGCTCGGGGCCTAAAAACGTCATCCAGATATGCGTGATGAGTCCCGGTCCTTTTACATCCATCAACACCTTCGTCCGGCCTGGCTTGACGGATTTGTTATCCCAGTTGCTATTGGGATCTGGTTTTCCCCCGGGGTCGAACTTTCCATCGGGCCCAATTTTGTGCGTTGATGTTTCCCTCATACTCCTTCCCTGATGTGGCCGGGCCAGGTCAGCTAAGAAGTCCGCGAGCACGGTTTGTGAGAAGCCTACACACAGTAAAAGACTCAACAGAAGCAACGAGCGTATTTTAATTGAGAATTGTGGACATATTTGCATAATTTTTTGCCTCCCGAAACTATCAGCCGGCGTTTCCCTTTTAGCATCATTGTCGTTCGTATCCTCCAATTCAGGTATCCCATAATACCAAATCCCAGCGAAAATGCAAGTAAGGCAACCGTTTTGGCCAAAATCTTTTCAGCGCGGCCGGGATTAGTTTTGAGTTGGAGGCCCGGTTAGAAAGTTGACCCCCGATGGGAGTCGGGGGCAGGCAAGGTGGGTGGATTTCTTTCCAAATATGAAAGCGGATTGAGGGATTTTCCTTGCATTTCTTAGTAATTTTTTTTATAATAATAGGTTATGAATTTCTTTTTCCGGAGATTTCACACAGCAATCGTGGTAACAGGTGCCTTTTGCCTGCTTTTATCAAGCGGTCCTGTTTTTGCGGAGTGCCCGGAATTTGAGGCCGGCTACTCTACAGGGACGATTGAGTCCTATGATGTAGATGAGGCCTCTGGGCTGGCCGCCAGCCGAAAAAATCCATACGTCCTGTGGGCACATAACGACAAAGGGGGTTCGGCAAGAATCTTCGCAATGAATATGGACGGGACACATCTGGGTATATATAATCTTTCGGGCGCAACAAACAGGGACTGGGAGGATATAGCGGTCGGCCCCGGGCCGGTTGACGGCCTCCATTACATTTACGTGGGTGAGATAGGAGACAACGACGCCGAGTATTCATCTATTATAGTCTACCGTGTCCCTGAGCCGGAGGTCGACTCCGAGCAGCTTCCGGTCACTGTTACGTTGACTGGCGTGGAATCCATAACGCTCCAATACCCCGACTATGCACATAATGCCGAGACGCTGATGGTCGACCCGGTTACAAAAGATATTTATATAATCACAAAAAAGGACAGCTACCCCAGGGTGTATCGGGCACCATATCCTCAGTCAACAACGTCGACGATAACAATGGAATATAAGTGCCAACTTCCGTGGCTTTACGTAAACAAAGGAGAGTGGGCCAGCGGAGGAGATATTTCGCCGGCGGGCACAGAAATAATCGTTCGTAATTATGAGACGGCCTCGATTTGGCAAAGGCCGCCCGGTGCAAATCTCTGGGATGCCTTCACCGGGACCGAATGCTCAATGGCATTGCTTTCCGAGAACCAAAGCGAGGCGGTTTGCTTTGTGAGTGGTTTTGCATGCGGCTTTATGACGACGAGCGAGGGGAGCTACCAGCCGCTATATTATTACCCGCGAATATTCGAAGGCGATTTTGACAAAAGCTGCCGGGTTGATTTTGTCGACCTTAGTCTTTTTTCCTCTGCCTGGGGGAGCGCTGCCGGGGATGAGAATTACAATCCCGACTATGACATATCAAAGACCAGTGTTGATTTTATTGATGAATACGACCTTGCCGTATTTGTTGATAATTGGCTTGCAGAGATATAGGGGGCTAAACATAAAGGCAACCGCGATCAGAGGACAATATTCTGGATCCCTGCCCACGACGTGCATGGACAAGCGGGGATTCAGGGATGCGGTTTTGGATTGTAAGAATAAATTTATGATGGTATAATGCGAGTTAAGTGTTGGCAGGAATTGGTTCTGCCACAATAGAAGCCGTTAAACTAAACTAAGGAACAATTTTATGAGGACGAAAAAAACTCACATTTTGGTTGTGATAGTATCAGTAATTGTATGTGCAAGTGGAGTGGTTCTTGGCGCCGGTGCGGCGAAGAAGGAGGCTGCAACTACGGAGATTAAGCCGGCCAGCGTGAAGGCTGTGAGCCCTTTCAAGACTGAGATGGAAAAGGTAAGTTATGTTATTGGGATGCAAATCGGCACTAATATGAAGTCTCAAGGTATAGAGATTAATGTGAAACTGTTAGCGCAGGGTATCGAAGATGTTCTGACCGGGAAAGAGCCGGCGATAGGCAAAGCTGAAGAGCAGAGTATCATGATGGCGTTTCAGCAAAAAATGATGGCAAAGATGCAGGAAAAGCAAGGTAAGGAGGCGACTAAGAAGACGGGCGAAGCAAACGCATGGAAATTGAAGCTCAAGAAGCCGGAGCTGATGAAGTTCGATTCCGGCAAGGACTACTTCTGGATTCTGGAGACGAATAAAGGGACAATACGTATCAAACTTATGCCGGACGTTGCACCGATGCATGTGACGAGCACAATATTTTTGACGAAAAAAGGATTTTATGACGGGATTGCTTTTCACCGGGTTATTCCTGGTTTTATGGCGCAGGGCGGATGTCCTCTTGGCACAGGAAGAGGAGGGCCGGGTTATAAGTATACCGGGGAATTTAAGCCTAATGTGAAACACGACAGACCGTATCTGCTGAGTATGGCGAACGCGGGGCCGGGTACAGACGGCAGCCAGTTTTTCCTGACGTTCAAGGCGACACCGTGGCTTGATGGCAAGCATACGATATTCGGGGAAATAGTATCGGGCCAGGATGTCATGAAAAAGCTGGAAGCAGCGGGCGGCCCAGGTGGAAAACCCAAGGAAAAGTTGGTAATTACAAAGGGGCGTATTGAAGAGAAGTAGAGACAATTTAGAATTTAGAAGTAAGAATTGAGGGTTCACATTTCAAATTTTGGGAGGAGGGACGAGGTCTGAGATGGTAGATACGAGATACCGGATGCTCGAAGCGTAATTGGGCAAAAACACACGGCTTGCATAAAACAGGTTTTTGCTTTATTATAGACTTATGGTCAAAACGGAAAAGATAGAAGTACAGACAAAAGGTAACTGCGATGTCGTTAATATTACCGATGAGGTCAGCGAGGTTGTGGCTAAAGCCGGTTTCGGAGATGCAACGGTTACGCTTTTTAATGTCGGCTCGACGGCGGGTATTACAACGACGGAATATGAGCCGGGGCTGGTTAATTACGATATAGCGGCGGCGTTCGAGAAAATCGCGCCGGCTAATGGGCGGTATGAGCACGAGGAGACGTGGCACGACGATAACGGACATTCGCATATTCGGGCTTCGCTGTTGGGGCCATCTTTGAGCGTGCCGGTGGTTGACGGACGCTTAACATTAGGGACGTGGCAGCAAATTATCTTAGTGGATTTCGATACCAGGGCAAGAACAAGGACGGTTATCTGCCAGATAATCGGCGAGTAAATAATTGACACTCAGTTATTTTCGGTTTATTATTGAAGAGAGCAGTTATTTAGCACGAATAGTAAGTAATAAACGGTAATAGTTTTTTGGATGCTTATTGCCATGAGCGTGCGGTGCATAAAAGCAGTTTCTGTAACAGCGGTATTAGTGGTCGCTTGTTTTACATTCGGCTGTGGTGAGCTGGGTTCAGAGTCAAGAGAGATTAGGAAGCTGGGCGCTACAATAGGTTCGCTGGTGGAGGTAGTGTCACCTGATTTGGTCGCCGTGGAGGGGTACGGGCTGGTAGTAGGATTGAGGGGTGCCGGTTCGGGGGACTGTCCGCCCCGTGTTCGAACATATCTTAAACAATATATCCTGAAGCACTTTTCCGAACACAGAGCGGACGTTGATAATTTTATCAGCAGCAGCGATACGGCAGTAGTACGGGTGTATGGTGTAATGTCGACATCGGTTTCGGAAAGCCGGCACTTCGATGTACAGGTGGCAGCACTGCCGGGTACACAAACAACTTCCCTTGAAGGCGGCTGGTTGTATAATACCGAGCTTAAGCAGATAGGAAGGTTCGGATTGGCCACGCGCATTCTGGGGATGGCAGAAGGGTCGGTCTTCATAGATACGATAGAGGCCGGCGTAACAGATAAGAGAGTCGGGTACGCGCTTGCAGGAGGAACAGTCTTTGGTGAGTACCCGATAGGCATGGTACTTCGGAGGCCGGATTTTAGAATTGCAAACGCTATTCGTAATCGGCTAAACGGGCGTTTCGGGCCCGACGCGGCCAAGGCGGTTACGGCCGGCCAGATTGAATTGAATGTGCCGGCTAAATATGGAAAACAGAGACAGCGGTTTATCTCGATGGTCAAGTCAATGTATCTTGCTGAGACGGAGGAAGTTACCGGAGAGAGAATAGAGACGTTTGTTGGAAAGCTTTCCGTTTCGGAGGACAAGGAAGCAAGCGAAATTGCGTTAGAGGCCATAGGCAATAAGAGTCTTAGTAAGCTGGTGGCCCTGTTGAATTCGGGGAATGAGGAGGTGCGTCTTCGAGCAGGCAGATGTATGCTCAATTTGGGCAGCGACGTTGGCCTGGAGACTCTGAAGACAATAGCAGTGGATAAGGATTCGGCTTATCGGGTCGAGGCGTTGGAGGCAATCAGCACAGGGGCGAGACACAATGACGCGGCGGCGATATCACGACTATTACTGCGGGATGAGGATTTTAATATCAGATTGGCTGCATACGAGCAGCTTCGAAAATTAGATGATATTGCTTTAACACGAAGGCCCATCGCACGTAGTTTTTATCTGGAACAAATCACCCAAACCCAATACAAGACGATTTTTGTTTCGCGGAGCGGTCAGTCGCGAATTGTGTTGTTCGGTGCGCCGATGGTCTGCCGGGACAATATGTTTGTACAGTCGGCCAACGGCGAGATAACGATAGATTCGCGGGCCGGTCAAAAATATGTCTCTTTAATACGTAAACATCCCACACGGCCAACCGTGATAGGCCCGCTGAGATGCTCCCTGGAGCTCGGCGATGTAATTCAAACACTCTGTGACGAGCCGGTCAGAAGGAGCGAGAAAGCACGCATAGGCTTAGGTGTCTCGTATGCCGATATGATAGCTCTTTTGAAGCAGATGTGTGAGAAGGGCGCTGTAGAAGCGAAGTTTGAGGCTGGGCCCCTGCCGAAAATCAAGTAAGGCGGGAACGTTATTTCTTTCCATCTGATGTCTGTTTTACGTCCTTCTTACCGCGGTTTCGATGCCTATTTAGTCCAGAAGGTCGGCCATGTCAAAAAAGAATCTTTTTTTTCTTGCAATTCGGCGAAAATCTGCTATCATTCTTTTATAATGCTTTTTTCGGCTATCCAGAGAGGATGATAGCTAAAATGCGTTTCTTTTAGCACTCCCCCTGAATTGCCATAAGGCCCGTGAGGCTTTAAAATGCGCAAAAGCGAAAAAAACAGGCACATTTATTCAAGGGGAAAAAAATGCTGAGGAAAACAAGTCTAAACACGTCCCTGTTAATGTCAGTATTTCTCGTGGCGATGGTTTGTGGCATTGCTTCGGGAGGTACCATTTACGGCGTCGCCGAAGTTCCGCCGACACATGCCACCAATCCCAATCCGGCTGATGGAGCCGAGGATGTGTCCGTAGATACAAATC
>JBARPZ010000281.1:0-12334 GCA_049643445.1 Sedimentisphaerales bacterium | reverse complement strand
GCTATCAATACAAATAGATACTTTTAATTCGAAATCAAAAGCGTATCACCGGTTTCTTTTTGCAGTTGTTTGAAACGCTTTTTGAGCTTTTTGATAATTCCTGCATTTGCCCGATCGTCTGCGATATTTTTCATTTCCATGGGGTCGTTCCTTAGATCATAGAGCAGCGTCTTATCGATTTTGGGATAATATATCATCTTGTAACCATCCATGGTGACCATCCGCTGGAGTTTCACATAGCCGCCGTAAATAGCGTCATAAGATTGTTTACTTGTGCCTTCGATCAGGGGGAGCAGGCTCTTGAACTGGATCTGCGCTAGAATTTCTACTCCCCCGAGATCGAGCGAAGTTGCCATAATATCCTGCAGGTAGACGGGGGAGTCGATTTTTTTATTTTTCGGCACATTCGGGCCTTTGACCATCAAGGGCACTCTTACGCTGTGGTCGAACATGTTCTGTTTACCGAACAGGCCGTGATGACCGACCGCCAGCCCGTGATCGGCGGTGAAGAAGATGTATGTGTTCTCGGCCTTGCCGGTTTTTTCGAGTGCGTCGAGAATGCGTCCCACTTGCGCGTCCATGTGCGTGATTATCGCATAGTATTCCTGCCGGTTAACTTTGACGGCATATTCGGTTCGGGGGAATGGGCCAAGTTTTTCATCGCGAAGATTTTTGCCGCATCCGATAGCGTCCTTGTACTCGTATTCATCCTGATAGTTTACCGGCACCTTGACCTTGTCCAGAGGATATTTGTCGATGTATTCCCTGGGCGACTGTCGCGGGTCGTGGGGGGCGTTAAAAGCCAGGTACATAAAGAAGGGATTATTGCTTTTTGCGGCTTGTGTGAGGAACTGTTCAGCGTCGTCGCCTAAAACTTCGCTCCAGTGTTTGCCGCCTTTCCAGTAGCCGCCGAACTTCGTATCATAAGGACTCCATACATCCTTCTTGCCTTCGATGGGGCGGTTATATCCTAGCTTTGCCTGGTTGGGCATACCGGGACGGACGTTGGTGACGTTGTCGAAGATTTTCTTCGCATCGATTTTAACGTGCCACTTGCCGCTAAAATACGTATCATAACCGGCCTTTTTCATGTATTGGGCCCAGAACCTCCCCTTTGCTGCTTCGTCCTTGAGAGTCGGTTCCACGTTTTGTGAATGCCAGAGGAACCGTCCGGTGTTAAGCATAGTACGGCTTGCAACGCATACCGCACCGTGCCATGCGCCCTGGTTATACGCATGGGTAAAAGTTACACCGCCCCGCACCAGTTTGTCGAGGTTGGGGGTTTGTATCTCGTCATTGCCGAAGGCTCGCAGAGTCTCGAAACACTGGTCGTCTGCGAATATAAAAAGAATATTCGGCTTCTCTTTATCCGCACCAAAGGCCCGCATGTTCGGCAATGCAAGGGAGGCAATGCCTGCCCCCATGAACTTCATAAAACTTCGACGTGTACATGAATAACTCATCAAATTCTCCTGAACTGACATTTCCTACTTAAACGCTTAAAAAAAACACGATTTACTCCATTCGACTTCAACAATCTTTTAATCAATCCGTCGCAATCTCACGGCCTTTAGGTCAAAGGCCCTCTCCCCTGGAATCTCCATAGCCCTCACGATAAGCTTCGTTCGCCCCTTGCTCAACTCGGCATTACCGAGGGTCAGAGGCGCCCAGATTTTTTCGTACACTTCACCACGCCGAACCCGGTCGGGACTCGGTAGGGGGGCGGGATTATGCACCTTTTTCACCACACCCTCCAGCTTCTCACTACCAGCCTCCACCCGAACTTTCACCCCGATGTTCTCCTTTGGGCAGATATACATTAGTGTTACTTCAAACCGTCCGCCTTCGACCACTTCAATTTCCCACCAGGGATAAGCCTTCGTACTTGTCCAGTTGGTAACATAATCATTAGCCCAGCCGGAACGACCTACGTAGCTAATCCCATCCCTCGTGCTCGGTTCAAGAAATGCTTCATGTCCAGGCAGAGTGACAATTGGCCGCTGCGAGTAGCCGATGGGTATGGGCAGGGGGGCAAAGCCCGCTTTGGTCACATCCGCCGCCGCAACCTCGAAAGCCATACTAAGCTTCTTCACAACCTCCGGATGGTTTTTTGATACATTTATCTTCTGGCCCGGGTCACTGACCATATCATACAGCTCCCAACGATTCCTGACTTTAACAGCCCGCCACTTCTGCGTGCGAACCGAGCCTGGAACATTTGACCCCCGCGGACTTCTAAACGTAAATAGCATTCGATTTGGCCAGCCTTCGGTTTGGCCTTTCAACAACTGCAAAAGACTGACCCCATCTTGGGGTAGTGTTTTCGGTATAGGCACACCACACAAATCGATTATTGTGGCGAACATGTCGATGTGGGCGGCAATCTGAGTAACCTTGGTCCCAGGCTTGATATGTCCGGACCAGCGGATGAAAAGCGGAACGCGTATCCCACCTTCATGCACGCTGCCTTTACGGCCCTTCATACCGCCGTTATAGCGGTCGGAATTGGGGCCGTTATCCGTCAAAAATAAAATGATCGTGTTGTCGCTCAACTTCAACTCATCGAGCCTCTTCAGAATCCGCCCGATATTGTCGTCAAGGTTCTCTACCATCCCGTGCACACAAGCAGTCTTGTCGTCAAGACCTCGATTCTTGTACTTGTCGAAGTATTTATCTGGAACCTGGAACGGCGAATGTGGAGCGTTATAAGGTACGTAGCAGAAAAAGGCCCGCTCTTTGTTCTTTTCTATGAACTGTATCGCCGCATCGGTAAAAACGTCACTGATATAACCCTTTGTCTTGACGGTCTGGCCGTTGCGTTCGAGTGTGGTATCGAAGTAATTGTTCCAGTGTCCGCAGCAAAAACCTAAGAATTCACCGAAGCCCTGCCCGTTTGGATTATGGGGATAATGCGCGCCATTGTGCCACTTACCGAAACAGCCTGTGGCATAGCCAGCCTGCTTAAGAGCTTCAGCGATTGTAACTTCTTCGCTGCGCATGTTCTCCCGGCCCCGTGTCACACCGTGCGTGCCCGTCCGCAAGTGATACCGGCCGGTCAGCAAACTGGCACGGGTCGGAGCGCAAACCGGACTGACAAAGAACCGCTCGAACCGGGCTCCGTCAGAGGCAAGTCTGTCCATCACCGGCGTATCGATGTTATCGTTGCCATGCGAACTTATATCACCCCAGCCCTGGTCGTCGGTCATTATCAAAACAACGTTCGGCCGTTTTCTTTCAGTTCCCGAGATTTGCCATGCACTCGCACAGCCCGACAATATCGACAGTGTCCCCGCCGAAACCGCTGCTGAGCCCATCGTTTTCAAGAACTCTCTTCTCGTCTGCTCACTCATATTATAATCGTTTCACATAGACATAATATGCGCCGCGTGAGGTCCCTTTATCATCTATAAACCACGTCTGTAGCTGTGTCTTTCCGGCCGTAAGCTGCACACGGAAAGTAACCGCGTGAGCATCCGAAGGAATTGGCTTACTCACATCCACATCTGCAATCTTGAGCCTCGCCTTGGTTGCTGCTATCGCTTTACCGCCCTCAATAGCCGCCGTGATGGGTTTGTCAACCTCGACAGGCCAGCGACGTAAAGCAAACTCATACTTGCCTTTCCGCTCAACCTCAACCGCCCAGAAACCGTTCGCCTGCATCCCATTGCGTATTGCACCCTGGTGCCACGGCACTTTTGGAGTATGCCAATCATGAGACATCAATCGGACCGGATTTTCTTTGTCCGACCCAATAATAGTCTCACAGTACTCATCGAAGCTCTTGGACAGGTCCGCCCACCATTCTTCATAAGCCTCGCGCAGTTTCTCGACAACCTTCGGGTGTTCGTCGGCGATGTTGTTCTTCTGGCCGGGGTCCGCCTTGATATCATAAAGCTCCTTGCCGTTGACCAGCCTCCACCTATCCGTCATCACTGCGCTCTTCCGCCACTTCTCTGGATATTCGATCCGCTGCGAGTGAACAAGCACGGTTCGGTTAGGCCAGTTATTGCCGCGATCCTTCAGCAAAGAAGCCAAACTGGTTCCATCAAATTCCACATTATTAGGTTTCTTCAAATCGCACAAACTCATCAACGTAGGCAGAATGTCGATGTGTGCCGTCAGCCGGTCAACATCCGGACCTCCCTGCAATCCACCGCCGGGCCAGCGAATAAAACATGGCACGCGGTGCCCGCCGTCATACTCGCTCCCCTTGGCTCCGCGCATGCCCGCGTTAAAGCCTAAGCCCTTGCGAATCCCCGCCGCTGTTCCATTGTCCGTCATGAAGATAAGAATTGTGTCCTTTTCAAGACCCAACGCCTTCAGTTTCTTCATAAGCCGTCCCATATTCTCATCAATATTGGTTATCATGCCATAGAAGGCTGCATTGGGCACATCCTTATTGCCTTCGTACATCTTCTTGTATTTCTCAGCGACAAGATAGGGCCCGTGCGGTGCATTCGTCGTAAGGTAACAAAAGAATGGCCGGTCTTTATTGGCTTCAATAAATTTCATCGCCCCATCAAACCACACATCGGTACAGTAGCCCTTGAATGCCTTAAACTCGCCGTTGTGCTGATACGTATCATCAAAGTAATCATTGCCCCAGTAATCCGGTCCCTGCCCGACCCCGCCTCCGCCGTGGATGAGCACCTCACCGAAGCCCCGGTCCTGTGGCCGGAACGGATAGTTGCCCCCCAAATGCCACTTGCCGAAAATCCCCGTGCGATAGCCGCTTGCCGAGAAAACGTCAGCCATCGTGACTTCATGCTTGCCCAGCAGCGACCTGCCCATAATCGTATGCCAAACACCCGTCCGCGTTGAGTAATGCCCCGTCATCAGGGCCGAACGCGTCGGCGAACAGGTTGGGTCAACATGAAAGTCCGTCAGGCGAATGCTTTGAGAATACAAATGGTCAAGGTTCGGCGTTTGGATAACCGGATTGCCGTGGCATCCTAAGTCACCATAGCCCTGGTCGTCGGTTATTACCAGGATGACGTTCGGCTGCTTACCTTTCACCGCCGTCACTCCACCTATACTCGTACAGCTTGGCAGTACCGACAGAGTCCCCGCCGAAACCGCAGTCTGGCATACTCTCTTGAGAAATTCTCTCCTTGTTTGCTTGCCCATATCCGTTTACCTCTCCTGCTATTCAACTTTCGAAAAATGTGAACTATCAACTACGAACTATTCTGTGCAGGCCCTATTGAAAGTTGTGTGAATTTGCCTAAGTCAAATTGCTCTATCAGTGAATGAACATCGCCAACGGTAGCAGCTTTTATAGAATTAATATCGTCTTCGATGGTGCGATACTCTTCTAAATAGGTCCAGTTAAAGCCAAGGTCAAGCAGCCGGCCCATAGGAAGCTCATTCTTTATCACCAGCGCACTTAAAGTCTTGTTCTTTGCCTTTTGTAATTCTTCTTCGCTTATTCCATTCTCTGAAAGACTTGCGAAAATGCCTTTGATTGTATCAAGCACTTTCATGCTGTTTTCACTGCTGCACCGTATATAGCTGTGAAATACTCCCGTACCATCCATAGCTCCGAATTGCATCACTGCAGCTTCCGCCAGTGCCTTATCAACCAGCTCCCAGAAAAATCTCGAGCCGACATCATCGCCGATGATGGTCCCTAATAACGAAGCCGCGAACCGCCTCGGGTCCTGAGCGGACACACACGGACTCATCAGGCATATATGTTCACGGGCCAGGTTCGCCTTCTCAATGCGTTCATTCTTTTTGCTGCCCGGAAAATCCTCCAGCTCTCTTCCGACATTCTGCTTTTGCCATTTGCCGCTGCCTGCCTCGACAACAGAACAGATTTGTTCCCAGTCGAAATTGCCCGCACACGCTAATACCATATTATTCGGTGCATATCGCCTTAAAAAATAATCCCGCATTTGTTTGGCCGTTA
Organism: Sedimentisphaerales bacterium; assembly: GCA_049643445.1. GTDB lineage: Bacteria > Planctomycetota > Phycisphaerae > Sedimentisphaerales > Anaerobacaceae > CS2-K091. The sequence goes on along the minus strand of JBARPZ010000281.1, from coordinate 6,423 downwards.
AGCCGTCTATGCTCTCATTGCTGCCAAGAACACTATTGCCGCAGGGATGCCCGTCGAAGTAAAGATTTCTGCATCTGTCCATAACATCAAAGCTCGGCAGGTCTTGATACATTGCAATTTCTTCTTTGATTACGTTTTTTTCGATGTCGAAATCTTCATCCCGAAGCGCCGGTCTCATCAACTCTATCCAAAGCTCTGTCACCTCATTCAGATATTCCGGAAGGACCTTCGCGTAAAAGATTGTATATTCCTCACCAGTAGCGGCGTTGAATTCCGCACCCCTTTTGTCGAAAGCCTCACTGACTTCAAACGCGTTCAGCTTCTCTGTGCCTTTAAACAGCATATGTTCCAGGAAATGCGACACGCCGTTTATTTGTTTCGATTCGTCCCTCGCTCCGGTCTTAACGAAAAAACCCACCGCCGCCGATTTGGCAGACTTGTTTACTTCGCCGATCAGGCACAGGCCGTTTGCTAATTTCTTCTTCTTGAATTCCATACTTGGCTTTACTTAACAGTCAATTTTTTTGGGCCGATTGTCACCACTGTAAATTCCTTGAACTTATTGTTTCGCAGGAACTTCAAAACCGAATCAACGCTGGTTTCTTCAACCTTGTTTTTGATTTCATCCAGGCTCCGGACCCTGCCATATATATAGTAATCACTCGCAATCCCACCGGCCCGGCTGCTCGACGATTCACTCTGCAAAATCAACGCTGCCTTCAGGCCCACCTTCGCCCGCTGGATTTCCTCTTCGCTGATTCCCTCACTTAGCCGGCGGAACTCGCCGATCACACAATCAAGCGTCTCCTGTCCGGTTTCCGGTGTCGTCCCGGCATAGCATAATATACCGGTCGCCTCTTTGAGACCGTGATACCTCGCCCCGATTGCGTAACACAATCCCCGCTTTTCTCTTACCTCTGTAAACAATCTGGAGCTCATCCCACCCGAAAGAACAGATACAGCCACTCTTGCATTGTAATAGTCCTCATCGGTCGGCTTCACTGTCTCGGTCATCAAACCGATATGCACCTGCGCACCGTCATTGTCCAGATGCGTGTAGGCACCGCCTTTTGCGCCCAAGGGAACCGGCTCAAGAGGTTTCTCACTGTCGGCTTCGAACAGCTTTTCTATTTGCGCAGCAACAGCATCGAAATCGTATTTGCCCGCAACGGCAAAAATCGTCTCAGAAAAATTAAAATTCTTCTTTACAATCTTCTCCGTTATTTTTGACGTCAACTTCGTCAACTCTTCTATATTTCCTAAAGTGCTGCGCCCCAGGGGGCTTGGATAAAATTGCTCTCGCAGCTTCAGCATTACCTTATGACGGGGGTCATCGTCTAAAGCGTGCACCGAGTCAATCGCCAATTGCCTGGCCAATTCAAATTGGTCCTCTTTCAGGTGTGGCTCAAGGATAATATCAGCGTACAAATCTAAGGCTTGTGGCAAATTCTCAGCTTCTAACGCTGCGCCAATACTTAGGTGTGAGCTGCCCAACGAGGCCGCACGGTGCAGCCCTAATCCGTCAAGCGCATCCCCGAGCTGCCTGCTGTCCCTCTCACCTGCTCCCCTGAAAATCCAGTCGCAAATAACGCTCCCGGCCCCGCAGCAGCCATCCGGTAGCCTCGCCGCTCCACCCGGCAGCATAAATCCAAACGCCACCGATTCAACACCCTCCATCGGCTCACCTACAAGAACCATCCCGTCCTTCAAAATATATGTATCAATTCTTTCCGTCATTTACGTCTTTCTTTTGTCATTTCCTTTCACTTTTTGTCATTCCTGCGAAGGCAGGAATCCAGAGTATTTAGCCCCGCAATTTATTGCGGGATTGCTTTAGCCCCCAGCATCGCTGGGGGTCATTTACCGCCTAAATATCCACAAAAAGAAACGAGCATTCTACAAACAATCAACCGGACTTTCAACTGCCAAATTGAAAAACACCCGTCTTATTGTTCTTTTCGTAATTCAGCGGCTTTCCAGCCTCATCGACCCAAAGAGATGGTGCCACACCCAACTTGCCTCTACCAAAGTACTAATGCAAATGAGGCTTAGCTGTACACAAGGAGCTTTCGCTCACGTGATTTGGTTTAATAACAACAAATACTGAAAACACAAAAAATGAACGCACTAAGAGGTCAATGAATCCCCATCTCGGTTATCGAGTCTAAGAAGCGAGAATATATCAGAATTGCCATATAGCCGAGCAAAAGAGTAAAGCCAATAACTAAAATCGTGATGATTACTTTGGTGACAATTTTATAACGTGGATGGAACCACACCAACGACAGGGAAAGTGGACCTATTAACAGCAGGGTAACTACAACGAAAGGCGTACTAAAATACCATTTTGATGTCGGCTTGGGCTTCTCAAGAAACTCGCCGCAATAACGGCACTTGACCGCCTCATCCTGAATTTCCTCTGCACAAAAGGGACACTTCTTCATCAGTTTCCTTACGAGTCACGAACTACGCCACCGCAGCCGCATCCTCTTCAAACTGGTCGAACCGAACGCTTATCTTCTTACTGACCCCCTGTGTCTGCATCGTTATACCGAACAGAACGTCGGCTATGCTCATCGTGCGCTTGGCGTGTGTGATGATGATAAACTGTGAATCCTTTTGAAATTCCCGAACCATCATATTGAACCGCTCGTTATTTGCCTCATCGAGGGCTGCGTCAATCTCATCGAGGAAGCAGAATGGCGATGGCCTTGTCTTGAAAATCGCAAACAGAAGTGATATGGCTGTCAGCGCCTTTTCCCCGCCGCTGAGCAATGAAATACTCCGTGTCTGCTTACCGGGTGGCCGTGCCATTATCTCTACACCCGCATCCAGGATGTCCTCGGCTTCTTCGAGGTATATGTCCGCCTTACCTCCGCCGAACAGCCTCCGGAAAACTTCCTGGAAATGAACTCGGATTTCCTCGAAAGTCTCCCTGAATTTCTCTCTGCTCTGTTTGTTAAGACGGTTTATCAATTGCTGTAATTGCGCCCGGCTGACATTCAAATCTTCCACCTGTTGACTCAAAAACTCATATCGTTGTTCAAGGCTTTCCTGCTCATCTATCGCGTCAAGATTAACGTTGCCAAGCCGTTCGATTTTCGCCCGAAGCCCGGTTATTTCTTCTCTTACCTTCTCCCAGTCGACTTCGCTTTGATTGTAATCTTCATAAGCCGCGACCAAATCAATCTGCAATTCCTCCTGCACCCTTTCAACCAAACCCTGTCCCTTTACCTCTAATTGGCCTGCTTCTATTTTCAGTTCCCCTATCGCTGTCTCCATCTCGCTTTTTTCTGCTCGCTTCTGCCGGATAAGCTGTTCTGTTTGTCTCTGTTCTTCTATCAGCGTCTCTACTTCTCTATGCAGCTCATTTGTGCTCTCCTGTGTTTTCTCCTTTTCGACATACAGCTCCGAAACCACCGCTTCACTTTCAAGGATGTCCCTCGCTGCTGTTGCTAACTGCTCGCCGCAGCTTTGTATTTCGCTCAGCGCCGACTCTGTTGCAGTTTGGTTTGCCTGCATCTGGCTTGATAGATGCGCAATTGCCTGCTTAAGTCCCTTACGTTGTTCCGTTATTTGACCGAGCGCAACCTTCAAATCCGTAAGTCGGCTCGATTCTTTCTCTAACATCCCTTTTCCCTCGGCGTATTTGCCTTCAAGCTCTGCTATACGCTCCGTACGCTGGCTATTGACAGCTTCCAGCTCCTCCAGTTTCTGTTTTGAATCGTACTCTTTTTGGACGGACCCAGCAATCTCGGCTTCCAGCTGGTCAATCTCACTGGTTATCAAAGGCTGCTCTTGCATCAGCCGATTTATGTTTTGCCCCGACACACTTAGCCTTGAGTTTACCTGCATCTTTTCTGTATTTGCCTCGTAAACTGCCGTCCGCAGCCCCTTGCACAATTCCACCAAATGCAAGCTACCCTGTTCGTTCTTCTCAATTTGCTCTTCGAGGGTTTCAATCTCTGATGTGATATTGGCAATCGTTTGCTCCAACTGCCGCACTCGGCTCTTTCGCGATATCAGGCCTGTTGTTTTACCTAAGGGCCCGAGTTTTATTGAGCCGTCCCCGCTAAAGAATTCTCCCTTCAGGGTAACAAATTTGTACTCCACTCCTAATTCTCCGCCTAATTCAATCGCCGCGTCCTTCGACTCAACTACTATCGTCTTGCCAAGCAGTTTCCACATTAACGGTGCGTATTTGCTCTCGTACTTTACGAACTCGACAAGCCTGCCTTTAACGCACTCCATTTTTGACAAATCTTTTTTGTCCACGAACGGCTCTGTTCTATCAAGGCATATGAAATTCACTCGGCCGTCGAGTTTTTCCATTGCTCCCTCGGCTCCGGTATCGGCCAGCAGTCTTCTTGTACTGTTGACAACCAGGGCATCTGTCTTGCCCTCGAGCGCAGCCTCGACGGCATTTGCATACTCGAAATCCGCCGCAACAATATCTGCCAGCACCCCTTCGACATAATCCAATTTGCTGCCTTTGTCCGACCGATTTTGCAAAATGCTTTTAACAGCCGTTGTAAGTCCCTCGCGCCTTCCCTCCATATCCGTCAATATCGCCAATTCGCCGCTCAGTGTACTTCGCGCCTCGCGGCTCGCCGATAATCGCCTGTTGTCTACCGACAGCACGCTGTTGATTTCCTCTGCTTCTTTGCGTTTGGATTCCAGATTCTGCGTCAATTCGCTCAGCACTTTTTCGATATCATCCAGTCGGGCATTGTGTTGAGCCTTTTCAGTAAGCAGTTGTTCAAGCTCTGCGCGTCCGTGCTCTGCTCTGCCGGAAAGACGGTCTTTCTGGCTGGATAAATTATCCCGGTAAATTGAGATGCTCTGGATTTCGTTATGAAGTTGCGCCGTCCTTCGAACTATATCGATTACGCCCGATTTCTCATCTTCCAAACTTGTCTCTATCGAGGTACATTCGGCGTTTATTGTCTGGACATCTTTTTCGATTTGCTCGGCGGCTCGGCTCTTCTCTTCGAATCCCTCTTCACACTCTAACAGCTCTTGTCGTACGCGGCTTGAGTCCGTCTTAAAGAAGTTTTCCTGCTCCCTCAGTCTATTAATCCTCTCACCTGCCGATTCTTTCCTTTGCCCAAGTTCTGTAACCCTCACTTGCAAAAACTCTATTCGCTGTAGTCTCTGCTCAATTTTGCTCTGAACTGAAACAAGCGTATTGTCCGTCCGGTTCAGCTTATTCTCTGTTTCGATTATTCTCCGTCCTAATTCGCTCAGCAGGCTGTCTTCTCTCGCAACCTCCGCCGCCAGCCCCTCATACTGCCTCTGTTCCCGCTCCAGAGATGTCTTCTTTTCTAAAAGTTCCGACTGGTTCTTTGCATATTCAGCCAAAGAATAGTTGACCTGCAGCTCCTTGAGCCTTTGGGTGTATTTCAGGTAACTTCGCGCCTTGCCCGCCTGCAGCTTCACACTCCGCAGTTGCTTGCCCACTTCCCCTAAGATATCTGCAAGCCGCAGCAGATTTTGCTCCGTGCGTTCCAGCTTACGAAGTGCCTCTTTTTTATGTGCCTTATATTTGCTTATGCCCGCCGCATCTTCGAAGATGGCCCTTCTGTCTGTTTTCGACGCGCTCAATATCCGCTCTATCTGTCCCTGTTCAAGAATCGAGTAGGCCCTGGCGCCCACGCCGGTGTCCATAAACAATTCTCGAATATCTTTCAATCTGCAGACTTTGTTATTTATCCGGTACTCGCTTTCGCCACTCTTGAATATCCTTCGTGTAATCTGCACCTCGTCGGTCTCAACCGACAACTTTCCGTTTCCCGTACCGTCGGGATTGGAGATAACCAAGTTAACCTCAGCCGTCCCGATAGCTTTCCTGCTGCTGCTGCCGCTGAATATAACGTCAGCCATTTGTCCCCCTCGCAGGCTCTTGGCGCTTTGCTCCCCAAGCACCCACTTGACCGCGTCGACGACATTGCTTTTCCCACACCCGTTCGGCCCCACAATCGCCGTTATGGGCGTATCGAAACAAAATTCCGTCTTGTCCGCGAAGCTTTTGAATCCGTTAAGAACGATTTTCTTCAGTCTCATTTGTCACCCTGTTGTTATACCCAGTAACTGGAATTACGCTGCCGGCGCACTCCATTTTTGGCCAACACGTACTTTTATTATCGGCCGAGAACCTCGTTTCTCTTGACATTTAGCCTGCATATTTCACCCTTCCTAAGATATGCCGTTTTTGGGCGGTAAACTAACACATATATTACAATCAGCTAAGCCGCCGCACAATCAAGGAATTGAAAAAATCTGGTGAATAAATCAGGCTGGTTCCGTACAAAACAGGAAAGAATCAATAAAAGGGCTACAAGTATTACGCCCACAGCCCTTTGGATTCCAACTACGTATGCGGCCGCTTACGGTATCCCTGCCAACCAGTTGTCACAAACTATC
>JBARPZ010000280.1:0-25350 GCA_049643445.1 Sedimentisphaerales bacterium | reverse complement strand
GCGTTCCAGCCGCCGAGTCCTTCTTTTCCGCAACACCGGAGCAGGCGCACGCCAGGAGAAGGGCGACCGTCAGGAGTGCGAAAGTTACGTTTCTTGTGACTGTTTTTCCCGGGTTTATCTTGTTCATGGATCTTTTCCTTCCTGTGTGATTTCTTTGACCGACATTTCCGATTTTTGCGCCTTATAAAAATCGCTACGCTGTTAGAATTATCATAAAGTTAGCAAATATCCCTCAAAATTACAAGTTTTTTTCAGTTCTGCCGGGAACTTTCAACGATAAAACCTACTCTTAGGGACAGCTTTCCCGCATGCCACAAGCTTGCTCAAACTCCAGCGTCTTGCCAATTTGTGGCGCACGATAACCAGTCTGTATCTTCGCTGTAATCAGGTTTTCTACAATTATGATATTAGCGCGAATTGAGTGGGCGGTACGATCCGGCAAAGGTAAATAGGTCATTGAAAATGTTTGCCGTTTTTTTTCAATAAGCTCTTGTTATGCAAGCACTTATAAAATGGCCATCTTTAAATAAATTCGTAGATAACGGGCTCTCGGGTTGTAGACTGGTTGTGTCCAATTTTCACTACAATTACAGGCCTTATGGTGTGAATATTGAAGCAGACATACTGAACCGTTTTATGAAGTGTGCGATTTATTGACATTGTATCAGCCTGCACTCCTAAAGATAGTGATTTATCTTGCCGAACTTATAGTTCTGTGTATACTAATGTGAAGTCTAAGTTTTGTGCTGACCAGCCCTTGTGGTGCAAAGTGTATCTAACACCTTCGTTTTATGGAAATGGAAAAGAGAGAGCATAATTTCCGAAACATGAGGTTTTCATGTTTCCTTACCGGAGACGAAAAACAGGTGGGTACAGTCCAATTTATACGTCATGAACATAACGGCAGATTTTTTAGAAAGTTTCTTATTGTTTGCGCTGCTCTTGCGTTGCTCACTATTTCTGTTGGCGCTTCAGAAGTACGTCGAAAGCTACTTTCACCTTCGCGGTCCTATGTTGGGAGTTCCTTTGTAGTTACACAACTCCCTCGCGGAATGGGACTTGAGCAACAAGCTATTGCCGGGGGTATGCTGCGGGCAAACTACGGCGATGGAGCGCGCCTGGTCATGGTATTGCCGGACCGGACTACACAGGTTCTAAGCCGAGGCTTTTACAGTGCGTGCGATCCTGAGATCTCATTCGATGCCTCTCACATACTGTTCGCGGGGAAAAGAAAACCTGCGGACAACTGGGACATCTTTGAAATGGCGATAGACGGTTCAGCGGTCAGACAAGTCACTAACGGTATGGGTGATTGCCGAAGCCCATGTTACCAGACGACGCTTTACACGATTATCTCAGACAAGCCGTGGTATCAATTAACTTTTGTAGGATCGGAGAGAGGTGCTCTTAACGAATATGGTATTACAACGGCAACTAACTTGTATTCGTGTAAGCTCGATGGATCGGCAGTACGGCGCCTGACGTTTAACCTGTCCAGTGATATGGACCCGTTCATCATGCCTGACGGACGCCTGCTTTTTGCAAGCTGGCAGCGGTCCACACTTAATCGCGGACTGCTCGGACGTATTGCCTTATTCGGTATCAACATTGACGGCACGGATTATGCGGCTTTCTGCACACATGAGGGCAAACGAATAAAGCACATGCCCTGCACGACAACGAAAGGATTAGCTGTTTTTGTCGAAGGCGACAGTGTCCCATGGGATGGTGCGGGAAGTCTGGGTTCTGTACGCCTGCGAAGACCACTTCATTCGTACCGACCCATTACCAAGGTGTCGGACGGGCTTTTTCATTCTCCCTCGCCTCTTCTCGATGGAAGTATCCTTGTCTCGCGAAGATCATCAGGTGGTGATGACACGCACGGTGTTTACTGCCTCGACCCTTCCAATGGAAAGATGGAATTAATCTTCGACGATCCTGACTATCATGATATCCAGGCCAAAGCGGTTCACCCTCGCCAGGAACCGGATGGCCGGTCGAGTGTGGTTACCGAGAAAGACCCTCACGGCAGACTCTATTGCCTGAATGTTTACATTAGTGACCTTGAGAAGCCGGAATGGCTGCCCGCCGGGACCATAAAAAGACTTCGAATCCTTGAAGGGATAGCTCAAAAGGACAACGCAAATGTCCAGGAGGACGCGCGAACCCTCGTTTTTTCTGTAAATGGAATTCCTCCTGTAGCACAGAGACGTGTCCTTGGCGAGATAGATATTGAGAAAGACGGTTCCTTCAATATTGAAATCCCCGCGAATACTCCCATTGAACTGCAAACGCTCGATGCCGAAGGTATGGCGCTGCGAAGCTGCAGTTGGATTTGGGCCAAGAATCATGAGCCAAGGGGTTGCATCGGTTGTCACGAGGATGGGGAGTTGACGCCGGAAAATACGTTAGCCAAGTCTGTGACCCGTCCATCAATCAATTTAACATTACCTCCCGAGCGAAGGCGAAACGTCGATTTTAGACGCGATATTATGCCGATCATAGGGCAAAAATGTGTCAGTTGTCACGCCCAAGCGGATTCTCCTCTTCTTCTTACAAAGGACCTTTCATTGGTGAGGAGTGCCGGGGGAGGAGCCTACTTCAATCAAACTTACGAAAGTCTTCTTGTCCCGGGAAATAAACCGGGGTATGGAAACTATGTTCATCCGGGAAGGGCACGGACCAGCCCCCTTATATGGCGTATTTTTGGACGCGATACATCGAGGCCCTGGGACGATTTTCATTCAGCAGGACAGGTGTCCCGTATGCCTCCAGCTCCAGCCGAGGCTTTGACAGAGGATGAAAGACGCACTTTTGTAGAATGGATTGACATGGGTGCACTCTGGGACGGTATTCCGGGACAGGATAATTTGCCGGGGCATCAACAAAATAGTGGAGGACGTGATAAGTGAAGTTATTAAGAACTTTGACAATCATACTGGTGTTTAAGGTTGCAGCGGTCTATGGTGCAGCGGAAAAACTACCAGTTTTTACTGATGTTACCAAAGAAGCGGGTATTAACGTCAAGCACAGCTATGGGGATTTCGACCTCAATAATATCGTCGAGGGCACCGGTGCGGGAGCGATGTTTTTTGATTATGATGGAGACGGGTGGCTTGACATGTATTTCCTAAACGGCTGCTGGCTCAAGACCGTCAACGATAACCGTGGGCGAACTTTGAGAGGGAAGCTTACGAACTGTTTGTATCGAAACAACGGCGACGGAACGTTCACCGATGTTACCAAGGAAGCCGGTGTCGGCGATATGGGTTATGGAACAGGCTGCTCGGCCGCGGATTTCGACAAGGACGGCGACCTCGATCTTTATGTGCTCAACTACGGTCCAAATGTTTTTTTCCGCAATAATGGCGATGGGACCTTTACCGACATATCTCAGGTATCGGGGCTTGCGAATCCGAACTGGAGTCTTTCAGCTCCCTGGTTTGATTATGACAAAGACGGGGATCTCGATGTTTATGTCGCCAACTATCTTGAATACGACAGTGGTAAATTCCGGGCATTCTATGCGGCGGCGGGCTATCCGGGACCTCTTAGTTACAGCGGGCAGGCTGACGCACTCTATCGCAACAATGGGGACGGCACTTTCACCGACGTCACTAAACAAACGGGTGTGTTTCAACCAAACGGTCGTGCCATGAGTGCTACCGTCGCAGATCTGAATAACGATGGTTATCTGGACATTTACATTCCCAATGACGGAATGGAAAATTACTTCTTCAGGAACACTGGCAAGGGGACATTCGACAATGTAGGTCTTGAGATGGGGCTGGCTTTTGGTGAAGGCGGGCAGGGAGTGTCTTCAATGGGGCCGGCTGTTGGCGATGTGGATCGTGACGGCTGGCTGGATATTTACATTCCCGATATGGGATACGGTTGCCTTCTAATGAACCGAAAAGATTATTTCGAGGATCGCACCACGCCAACCAGGCTGGCCCTGGTTTGTGGACAGTACACCGGTTGGGGCGGTATCCTTTTTGATTACGACTGTGACGGATACCTGGATATCTTTGTCGCCAACGGGAACGCCCACCACGAATATACGGAAGAAGATGTGCTCATGCGAAACGATGGGAAAGGGAATTTTTTGGATGTGGCCGATAAATCAGGGCCTTACTTTAGAGAAAAACATGTTGGTCGCGGTGCCACTTACGGTGATTATGACAACGATGGTGATTTGGACCTTCTCATCGTCAACCTCAACGACACACCGAAGCTCTTGCGAAACGATGGCGGCAACCGTAATAACTGGCTTGTCATCGAAGCCAAATTAGCCGGCGGCACATCCGATGCTATTTGTGCCCGTGTTACTGTTACTGCCGGTTCACTGACTCAAATAAAGGACATGATTCCTGTTACCGGCTACCTTTCCCAGGCTGATCCGAGGTGTCATTTTGGTCTCGGGAAGGTTGCGAAAGCCGATGTGGTCGAAGTTCGGTGGCCGGATGGACGAACCACGAAACTAACCGATGTTAAGGCCAACCAGTTCCTGACTGTGATACAAGATTCTAAGTAAATGGAGTAGTGATGCAATGCGAAGATATCTTCTACTTACATTATTCATTATAGTTTTTGTACCCGTCCTTCGGGCAGAAGAAGGCCAAAGCAAACACCCCGTATACGTTGGGGCCAGGAGATGCGCCACGTGCCACCAGGGAAAAGATATGGGGCATCAGTTCAGCCGATGGCTGGGGTCCAAACACGCGACAGCCTATGCGGTCCTTGCCAAACCGGAATCGAAAAAAATTGCTGAGTTAAGCGGTATCCCCCAGGAACCCCTGGAATCGCCCATGTGCCTGGGATGCCACGCGACCGGTGCTCATGTGGAAGCGTGGGAAAAAGACGAGACATTCTTCATTGAGGATGGTGTGCAATGTGAAAAGTGTCACGGCCCCGGAAGTGAATATATGGATGCAGCTATTATGGTAGATAGCGAAGCAGCCATGAGGGCAGGGCTGATGATGCCGACAGAGAGAGACTGTATGGGCTGCCATCAGGTGAAGGGCTCACACGTTGCCATACATAAATTGCCCAAACTTAATATGACAAAAGCCTTAAAAGATATCGCCCACCCCACCCCCGGGAACTATAAATACGGGCTGATACCGCAGCTTCCTGAGTCAACGAACACAATGAAGGGCCAGCCGAAAAACATAGGTGTACGCATCTGCGCAACCTGTCACAAAGGTCCTGCAATGGGGTATCAATTCAGCAAATGGCGGATGAGTGCTCATGCAATGGCGTATGCAGTACTGGGAACAGGTAAGGCCTATGAAATAGCCAAGTCTGAAGACTTAAAAGAGGACCCACGGACAAGCAAAGCCTGTCTAAAGTGTCATACGACAGCTTACCACGAACTGTCAGGCGGGTCGATGGACATCATCTCAGTATATGAAGGCGTTGGGTGTGAGGCCTGTCACGGCGCGGGCAGTAACTATTATCCGGAAGCGATAATGAGAGACGGGCGTGCGGCAAAGGCGGCAGGACTCAAAGAGGTGACACGTCAAACCTGTCTTGGATGTCATGAAAATGCGCATAACAAGCCGTTTGATTTTGATGAGGCCATGAAGAAAATCGCCCATCCGACCGAGCAGACGAAAGTCTCCCAGGCATCGCGTTACAAGACCCCGCTCAACATGGCGCTTAGCCCGAATGGCAAAGAGATTTACGTGGCTTGTGAGGCCTCTCATACGGTCATTGTGGTCGATGTACAAAAATTAGGGAAAATCGCAGAAATCAAAACCGGCCATCACCCCACTGACGTGACATTCAGTCCTGATGGATCGAGGGCCTATGTGAGCAATCGTCTGGATGATACGGTTTCCGTGATTGACGTATCTTCCCGCGAAGTCACCGCCACCATCGCCGTAGGTGATGAACCTCACGGTTTGATGACCGATACTTCCGGAAAGCATCTTTATGTTCTCAATACGTCCTCAGATAGTATTTCTGTTATCGATACGACTACATTCAAAGAAATCAAACGCCTCAGTGCCAGTCGCAGCCCCTGGTCCCTGTCGCTCTCTCCCGATGGTTCCCTCTTCTACGTCACGAACAATCTCTCGCGCTTCGTGGAGTTCCGCAAACCGTCAATGTCTGAAGTTACGGTCATTGATACTGAACGCGGCGTCGTTGAAGGCCGTATAGTGGTCCCGGCGGCTAATCTTATGCAGGGCATTGACTGGCATCCAAGCGGGAGGTTCGCTCTGATTACTCTTAATCGCACAAAAAATCTTGTACCCATGACTCGTTTGCTGCAGGGCTGGACAATCACGAACGGACTTGGAATTGTGTGGAAAGACGGCCGTGTCGACCAGGTGCTCCTCGACGAGCCCGGCATGTGTTTCCCTGACCCGGCTGATATTGCGATCACGCCCGACGGACGCCTGGCCCTGGTGACAAGTTCCGGCTCAAACCGCATCGCCGTCGTGGATATTTCCAAGCTTATCTCCATGCTCGAAACCGCCTCACTCAATGAACGTGAGCATGTGTTCCCCAATCATCTGGGAAAACCTGCCGAATTTGTCATCACCCATATATCTACCAAAGACAGCCCACGAGGCGTGCTCATTACGCCGGATGGTAAAACCGCCTTCGCGGCAAATGCACTGGATGACTCCCTGACGGTAATCGATTTGGATAAACTCGAAGCGGTTGCAAGGGTAGACCTTGGAGGCCCTAAAGACATTACAACAGTGCGCTACGGCGAGCGCCTTTTCCATAGTGCTGATATCACCTTCCGTCGCCAGTTTTCATGTCACTCCTGCCATCCCGACGGGCACATCGATGGGCTCACCTACGATATCGAGCCCGATGGAATTGGAAGCAGTCCCGTGGACAATCGCACCCTTCGGGGGATTCTCGATACAGCCCCATTCAAATGGGAAGGGACCAATCCAAGCCTGCAAAGGCAGTGTGGACCGCGGCTGGCAGTTTTCTTTACCCGGATTCAGCCATTTACGCCTGAAGAACTTTCTGCGCTGGATAACTACATTTGCACCATTCCACGGCCGCCCAATCGTTACCGTCCTTTGGGAGCGGAGCTTACGGATGCACAACGCCGGGGGAAAAAGATGTTTGAAAGGACCATGGCCAATGACGGTCGCATTATCCCGAAAGGAAACAGGTGTGTCACCTGTCACTTTCCCCCGCTTTTCACCGACAGAGACCAACACGATATCGGGACAAAGCTTTTGCTTGATGTGGAATCGCATTTTGACACACCGCACCTCAACAACATTTACGACTCGGCTCCCTATCTGCACAATGGTATTGCTGAAACCCTGGAGGAAATCTGGACAAGGTATAATCCTGACGACCAACATGGCGTCACTAACGATATGACCAAAGACCAGCTTAATGATTTAATAGAATACCTTAAGACATTGTAACGGAACAAGGATAAAGAATAAGGAATCATTATGAAACATTTCATAACTGCGTTGGAAATTCTAATGGTGTTGTGGCTGGGGGAAACGGCACTGTGCCAGGGCAAGGACACGGCAGCACAAGAGAAACTGCCTTATGTTTATACTCAATGGAAGCATTTTACCGTCAAAAACGGTCTTCCTAACGACCATGTTTTCGCGATTAAGGCCGATGGCTCAAAGGTCTGGATTGGCACCGAGAACGGGCTGGCCTGTATCGACAAAAGAACGGGAAAGATTAAAAGCTGGAAAGAAGAAGACGGCCTTCCCTGGAGGGTAGTCTCCTGCCTCGACGTCAACCCCAAAACCGGAGAGCTTTGGCTTGGGCTGTTTGGCGGTGGGCTTGCACGCTTCAGCGGCGGCCGATTCGACCACTGGCACCAGCTCAATAGCGGATTGGTCAACGATGTAGTTTATGGTGTGGCCATTGAAAACGACAATGTGTGGGCGGCCACAACCGCCGGTGCGAGTAGATATAACACTGTTACCGGAGAATGGTCGATATACACGGAAAAAAACGCCCCGATGGAGGAAATCTGGAACTACGGCGTCTGCTACAACGACGGCAGGGTCTATCTTGGTATCTGGGGCAGCGGTGTTTTGGAATTCGATGTGGCCAGAGAGACGTGGAAAGACTATCTCGACCCGGATGGTGAAATGGAAATCGACCTGTATCGCGATGACGGTATAGTACATGTAATCACTACCGGAGTCAGTTACATAGAAGATATTTTATGGGTATCCACCTACTTTGGCATGAGCCGATATGATGGCCGGCACTGGAGAGGGCTTTATTCCCATGAGACGGGCCTGCCCAGCGATTTCGGCAATGCCGTAAAGGGACGCAGTGCCAACGAAGCCTGGTATGCGACCGACAAGGGCTTAGGCGTAGTTGCTGATTTTCCAACAGATACCTGGATCACATACACTCTGGATCCCAATACACTCAGGGGCAGGGCGGTCGTCAGTCGAAATCAAAAGGCCCTTAAGGTCGTTGACATGCCGAAGAGTATCCCGCATAATTACGCTCTCTGGGTGGAATTTGACGACAATGATGTCTGGGTGGGAACCTCGAAGGGAGTTGGCTGGGCAATTGGCTCCGGATATTACAAAGGATTACAGGATAGGCCCGTATACAAGGCAAAAAATGTGAAAATGACGGTAGAAAATTAGATACATATATGGTAAAATAATAAAAATGACATTCGCTTTTTTGAGTACACTTAATCGGATAGTGAGGAGGTTAATACTATGAAGCGATATTCGATTCTACTTTTTGCAGCCTTTATTTTAGTTTTTCTATCTTGCGCCGGGCCGCAGGAGAGAAAAACAGAAGGTTTGGAATCTTCTGTCGAGGCTGACCCTGAAACGATAGAAGTCCTTCGTAAAATCAACTCTGTGAGCGCCTATGAAGTTCCCGACCTGGGGCTGCGGGAGGATGAGAACTATGCAAAAACCGCACAGGACGTCGAGCCGTTTGGACATGTGACGCCGTATAAGGAGCACTTCCTGCTCCAAATGGAGTACACCGGGCCCGGTCGAGCAATTCCCGAGCCGACTGATGTCGATACTGTCAAGCTCGGTTTCATCGGGCCAATCATGTCTACCGTTTCGGTTGCCACTGGTGGAAAGAGCCATGAGGAGGCGTTAGGTATTAAGATGCTGCAAGGCACACGGCTTGCCATCCAGGAAGCTAACGCCAAGGGAGGGTACCTTAAACGAAATATCCCCTTTGAACTGGTTATTAGCAACGATAACGGTCTTTGGGGTGCTTCCGGAAATGAAATTGTCAAAATGGCGTATAAAGACAATGTCTGGGCGATCTTGGGTACAATAGACGGCGCCAACAGCCATATTGCCATCCGCGTCGCGCTCAAGGCCGAAGTTGTCATGATGAACTCCGGTGATTCCGACCCCACATTTATCGAGACGAACATACCCTGGGTTTTTCGCTGTATCGGCGACGACCGGCAACAAAGTTATTTACTTGTTGATTACATGTACAGGAAGCTCGGCCTTAAACGTGTCGGTGTTATCCGCGCCAGCAACCGTTATGGCCGATTTGGTGTCCGTGAAATCAGTGATGGAAGCCGGCGTCTCGGCAGTCCAATTGTTTTGGAAATGGCCTATAATTTGGGGACCGATGATTTCTCTTTACAACTGGAACGTCTCAGGGAAGAAAACCTCAATGCCATCGTCCATTGGGGCAACGCCCTGGAAGGTGCGCTAATTCTCAATCAAATGCGTGCTATGGGTATGGAGCAGCCCTACTTTGCCTGTGACCGTTGTGTCTCGGATGAATTCGTTGACATTGCCGGCTCGAATGCCGAAGGAGTCGTCTGTTCCTATCCCTGGAATCCGGCGGGAAAAAGCAAAAGACTCGAAGAATTCTGCAAAGCCTTCAAAGAACGTTTTGGAGAAGAACCGGAGACATTCGCCGCTCACGCCTATGATGGGATGAATATGCTTATTTGGGCTGTACAGGTGGCGGGTCTCAACCGGGCGAAAATCCGCGATGTGCTGGCACACAGAACCAGTCCTTGGAAAGGCGTAACGGGTGATATTATGCTCAGCGCCTGCCTTGATGACGTGGGTGATGTGTTTTTGACAAAACGAGAGAACGACAAATGGAAATTCTACTCCAGAGAAGACCTTAAGATACCCCGAGGATACATTCCTCCAAAGGACAGGGTCAGCAGACCGATGGCGGCTGTACGGTCTGATTAAGCGGTTGGAAGGAAAGTTTACAGGCATGGGCAGGATTATCAACGCTATCTTTATACTGTTGGCCCTATCCTTCGTGGTATTGGCGGGGGACACACACTCCGGGAAACGGCTTTCTCGGGCAGTTTTCTATGATGCGAGAAAGCTTGAAACAAACTATGCAGGCCCCGGCCGGGAGGAACTTGCTCCCACGGATATCAAGCATATTTCGATAGGGTACTTCGGCCCCGGCACGGCTTCCCACCCGGAAGCCGGCGACATGTGGTGTGCCGCATCTTTAGCGATTGAAGAAGCCAATCGGGCAGGGGGGTACAATGGCCTGCCGTTTCGTCTGGTTGCGGGCTTCTCGGACAACCCATGGGGAACAGGCATATCAAAAGTGGTTCGTATGGCCTACGTGGATAAAGTCTGGGCCATCATTGGGGGAATCGACGGGCCCTCAACCCACCTTGCCGAGCAGGTTGTTGCAAAGGCCCGTCTTACACTGCTCAGTCCCGCAAGCACAGATAAGACGGTGAATCTTGCCAATGTACCCTGGATGTTTTCCTGCCTCCCCGGAGACCATCTTCAAGCGCCGGCTCTCGCCCATGCGATTGCGTCACGTATTGGGCAAAAGCGGTTTCTGCTCGTATCGGCGGTGGACCACGATTCCCACCTTTTTACGGTTGAGCTTGCCAGGTCTTTTGGCCAACACAAATTAGTACCGTTATACCACTTTGAATTTGAGCCTGAGGAAAAGGACTTCACGGAGCTGGTGGATAAAATCGTAGAAGCGAAGACACACGCTCTGGTCCTCATAGCCGGCGCAGAGCAAAGCGCACATCTAATCTCCGCTGTTCGAAAAAGAAACTTCGTGGGGCCTGTCTTCGGGGGGCCATATATGGGGCGCCGCAGTTTTCTTGAAGAAGCCGGCAGGGCGGCGGAGGGGGTGATATTTCCATCGCTTTATACTCCACGTAAAAATTCAGATAGCTTTGAAAAAGAATTCACTTCCCGTTTTGGATACCGGCCTGACTACCTTGCCGCGCACACCTATGACACGGTCAACCTTCTGATTGCCGCAATACGTAAGGCGGGACTTAATCGCGCACGGATTCGTGACGCCGTCAGGGAACTGTCACCGTGGGCCGGCGTGACGGGTGCCGTCAAGTGGGACACGCTGGGAGGCAACAGCCGAGTTGTCCAGCTTGGTACGGTCAAGGCAAGCCGGGTGATATCCGCTTCAGGGCCTCATGGGCCTGACGAAGCGACTCATCGTTTTTCTCAACAGTAATCGTGCCTTCTTTGCCCCGACCGGCAGGGTAGATTGGCTGTTCGTATTTCGGATAGGCCTCGGTTCGCAGATGGGCCAGCATATGATGTCCGCGGCGGCGCTGCCGTTCGGCTCGCAGTGCGGCAAGATCGACAGGGCCGACAATGATTTTCTCCCCCGTGCCCGGCTCGGCCTGGGCCAGCACGCGGCCGTCGTAGTCCACTATCATGCTGCCTCCGGGCCAGCTAAAAGGCGGATAGTTTTGCAGGCTGGCCGCCTGGTTGGCTGCGACCACGTAGGCCATATTCTCCAGCGCGCGAACACGGTTAATAATTGTCCACCAATCCAGAGGTTGGGTTGTTCCCCAGGGGTCCATATACGCCGAAACGCGCACGAGCAGTTCGGCCCCTGCAAGACTCAATTGCCGGATTGCCTCGGGGAACAGCCAATCGTAGCAAATGGCGGTGCCAATCTTACCGATTTCAGTGTCGGCCACGGGAAACATCGGCTCGTCATAGTCCGCCAAATCATGCGGGCTGGTATGTACTTCCCAGGGTGTCCATGTGTGTACCTTGCGGTACTTTGAGATAATACCGTTCGGACCAATCAAACAGGTAGTATTAAAGACATGACCGGGCCAGCGGGAGTCCATCTCTAAAAAAGTGCCGGTTTGGATGTAGATACCTAACTGCTTCGCTTTGTCTTGATAGCGTTGGGTGTGTTCGTTTGGGATGGGTACGGCCAGGGTGTCGAGCAACTCATCAACAGTGGGGTAGATGGGCGCCGCGTGAGCAAACTCCGGAAACACCACGAGCCGTACGTCAAAGAACGGCTCATAACCCATTACAGCCTGGTCTATCATCTCCAGCATCCGCTCGACCCGGCCGGCAATTTCGTCGCGTTTCGTAGGATTCGGCATATCAAGCTGACATGCCGCTGCATAGAATCGATCGATGGAACCCATCGTCTACCTTTCTTCAGCAAAGTATAGCTCTGCGGGTGTACGTTATTGCGCGGAGCCGGTTTTTTCGGTTATTGTCAAAAGCTGATCGACTGCAATATCTTTAAAAGTATCGACTCCACCGCCAATCCATCGGACCTCGATACGGTCTATCTTTTCGCGGTTTCCCAGCCCAAAGTGAAGACGCATACCATAATGGCTCTGATACCCACGCCCGCTATGGACCTCGTCCAGGAGCGTTAGATCACCGGCCACAACCTTGACGTGCGCTCCCACCCCGTTCCGATTGCTTTTTGTTCCTCGTAAGCGAACCTGAATCCAATGCCCTTTTGACGGCGAGTCGTTTCTCAAAATGGTAGGCTCTCTGCGGGAATTCATAATAACCGCATCTATATCTCCATCATTGTCTAAATCGTCGAAGCCCGCCCCCCGGCTGCTCAACTTTACCTTCATACCATCACCTGCTTTGTCTGAAATATTGACGAACTTACCGTTGCCTGTGTTCATGAGCAGTATATTGCGCGCTAAATAGGTTTTCGTATCGTCGTATAGCCCGACATTATTCTGCAGGTGGCCACATGCAACGAAGATGTCACGGTCACCATCATTATCGAAATCGACAAAACTATTACCCCAGGTTACATGAGGACGTGTTCCTGCGCCAGATCCGGCGATAAGATTCACTTCCTCGAAAATCCCATTGCCTAAGTTTTTATACAGGGCGGCGAATTGCTGTTCAAAGTTGGTCATGTAGAAATCAAGCCAGCCGTCATTGTCATAATCTCCACAATCTACGCCCATGCTTCCCTGTGAATGACCGCTTAGATCGTATGCGAAACCGCTGAAGAGCGCCACTTCTTCAAATTTTCCCGAACCGTTATTCATGAAGAGAAAGTTTTCTGCAACATCATTGGCGATTAAGATATCAGTATCACCATCATTGTCGTAGTCACCGCAGACCATTCCCATACCCCACCCCGCGTGGTCCGCAATACCGCTCTCCTTACTGACGTCGGTGAAAGTACCATCACCGTTATTTCGAAACAGGTTGTCATGCACAGGCCGGTAGTACCTGGGATTAGCATACACAGGAACACCCTGTGTGTTTTTCGTAACGTGTATGTCATACGAAAACTCAAGATAATTGGAAGCGTAAAGATCCAGGTCACCATCTTTGTCCATATCAAGGAAACAGGTGCCGGCACCAACCTGAAACCCGTTGTCTACGCCCGCCCGTTCTGTAACGTCAGTAAAGGTCCCATCACCGTTATTCTGGTACAGAACATTCGGCCCATAATTATTCAGGTAAACATCCTGGTCACCGTCATTGTCGTAATCAGCCACGGCAACGCCCAGCCCATACCCCGTATCGCCTAAGCCCGTCTGTTTCGTTACGTCAGTAAACTTCCAATTACCCTCATTGCGATATAGCGAATTTTTCGGCTGCACATTGGCCTCCGTCCCTTTTAGGGGAGCACCATTCAGGAAATAGATGTCCACATCTCCGTCGTTATCATAATCAAAAAGTGCCAAACCTGCACTTACAGTCTCCATAATATAGTATCTTCCACTGCCTCCATCGGTATGTTTGAAGGTAATTTGCGTTTCTTTGGTAACATTGGTGAGCTTGATTGAACTTTTGGCATGTGCTTGAAAAAATGCACATGTCAATATCAACATTACCGGAACACATCCTCTTAAATTCTGCCTGGCTTTTTGGACGCTATAGAAGGTCTTCAACTCAATTACCCCTCTTGAGCTGTTCATACATCTGCCTATACTCAATATTACCGGGTTCAAGCTTGATTGCTTGTTGTATTGCCGATATTGCACTTGCTCTGTCGCCGTTAACATTACAGGCCCAGCTCAATATAAAAAAGTTCTCTCCGTTTTTTTCCAGCGCAACGGCCTTTTCAGCCAGCTTTCCGGCTTCGGGCAGTTTCCTGTTCATTTGCAGGTACAAATACGCAAGATAGTGATAACCAAAGGATTGCTTCGGGTCCAGCTCAATCACTTTTCGAAAGGCCTTTTCCGCATCGTCATTTCGTTGTAATTGTAATGAAAGAATTCCTACATTACTATGATGGACAGTATTATGCGGCTCGATCATGGCAAGTTGTTCATGGAGCTGCAGGGCCTGGGTTACTCTTCCATCCTGCTGATATAGTGACGCCAGGAGAATACGACATCCGGGCTGCTCCGCATCCAGTGTTACGGCCCTTTGCAATTGTTTTTCGGCCTTTGCTGAACTTCTACGTAAATAGTACAATTGGCCAACATCTGTATGTGCTTGCGCCACAGTCTGACGAACCGAAGCCAAATCGTCAGAGGCACTGTCCTGCTCCTTCAGGACTTTCATCTCCTCGTCTTTTAGATTTCGGAACGTCTCCATAAATCCCTTGGACTTCTCTTTTTCCCCAAGCATCGCGCAGACAGTCGCAAGCCCATGGTAAGCCTGTGTGTAACCTGGTGCCATCTTGATAACCGTTTCGTAGCACTTTCCCGCCTTCTCATACTCCTTCAACAATTGATATTGTTTACCGAGCATAAATTGGCTATGGACCGACTGCCCGGATATCTCGATATCTTTCTGAAATGCCTTAACAGCTTCCTCTGCCTTGCCCATGCACATCAGCGCGCTTGCCAGGGAGTTATAAACACCGGGCAGTTTGGGGTCAATCTCCAGAACTCTCTGCCACAATTCCACAGCTTTCTCGTATTCTCCCTTATCAAGGGCAACCTCGCCCATGCCGTGGTAGGCTTTGGTATGGTTTGAGTCTAATTCCACGCATCTCTCCCAGCACATTACCGCCTTCTCAGAGTTCCCTTGATTTCTGTATACGAACCCTGACATAAAAAACGCTTCTGCATCTTTGGGGAAATCCTGCGTGAGTTGGATAGCAGCGTTAATCGCCTCCTTTTTCAAAGCTGCAACTTCCTGTTTCGGAGTAAGAATTGAATTAACCGGTCTCGGTGCCGACAATTCCATCGAATTCGAGGCTGGCTCTATTGTTTTTGGTTCTTCTTGTGTAGGCAATATAGAACTCAGATACAAAAAAACGAAAACGGCTGCGCATATGATTGCCGCTCCGACCAAAACCCATGTGGTTCGTTTCATAGAAGCCGAGGCCAATGGTTGTGAACGACCGGCATTCTTTGTTTTGTGTTTCCCTCTTTTCTTATGCTTTGCCATCAAATACAGCCTTAGAACTTTCGCACCTTATGTAAGAACGCCCTATCACCACCTCTCTTCATGGGATTATACCAAAAAAGTCATTATTCCGCAAGATACACTGCATTTAACGTTCCTTTCGATACCATGCTGAGGATTCTATTTCATACTCTGTATAGCCTTCCAAGAAAAGTGCCTGCCTGAAAGGTATTAGACTATCTTCGGTATTGGTCCTCCGCATTGTTTTCCGGCTACCGTTTACAAGGTTCTCACCGTTGAGCTATTCGACTTTCGAACTTCCTTCGGTGAGTGTTACAAGCCGATCCACTGTGACGTTCCTGAAGATATCCGTCCGAGAGCCTATCCATCGTACCTCGATACGATCTATCCTTTCACGGTTGCCCAGCCCAAAGTGAAGACGCATGCCGTAATGGCTCTGATACCCACGACCGCTATGAACCTCGTCGAGGAGCGTAAGATCACCAGCTACAACCTTGACGTGCGCCCCCACCCCGTCCCGATTGCTTTTTGTTCCTCGCAAGCGAACCTGAATCCAGTGTCCTTTAGACGGCGAGTCATTTCTCAAAATGGTAGGCTCCCTGCGAGAATTCAGGATAACCACATCTATATCTCCATCATTGTCTAAATCGTCGCAGCCTAAGCCCCGGCTGCTGAGTTTGACTTTCAAGCCATCTCCGCTTTTGTCCGATACATCGACGAATTTTCCGTCACCGGTGTTCATAAGGATTGTATTGGGTGTAAGATACATGGTAGTATCGTCATAACGTTCAATATTAACCTGGAGGTGACCACATGCGATGAAGATGTCACGAAATCCATCGTTATCAAAATCTACGAAGCTATTGCCCCACGTTACAAAAGGCAGGGTCCCCGTTCCTGCACCGGTTACCGGAGTCACGTCTTCGAACATACCATTGCCCAGGTTCCTGTAGAGCGTAGCCCACTGTGTTTGGTAAGAAGTTTCATGGAAATCCAGCAATCCATCGTTGTCATAGTCACCACAGTCCACTCCCATACTCCCATGCTCTTCGCCACTGAGATCGTATGCGATCCCGGCTATGAGCCCGACATCTTCAAATTTTCCTGTGCCGTCATTTTTAAAAAGGAAATTCCCTTTCATATCATTGGCTACATAAATATCCGTGTCCCCGTCGTTATCATAGTCACCACACACCATCCCCATGGCCGTTCCGCGTTGCTCGGTCATCCCACATAACTCGCTGACATCGGTGAATGTGCCATTACCGTTGTTACGATACATAACATCGGGTACAGGTGCATAAAAACCGGGACCTACGTATACGGTAACACCGTTTATTGTATTCACGGAATGTTTTTCATAAGAAAAGTCAAGATAGTTTGAAACGTAAAGGTCCAGGTCGCCATCTTTATCCATGTCAAGAAAACAGGTGCCGGCCCCCATTTTAAAACCACAATCCACACCTGCCTTTTCTGCCACATCGGTAAAGGTGCCATTGCCATTATTGCGATACAGCACGTTTGGTCCCCAATTATTCAGGTAAATATCCGAATCTCCGTCATTATCGTAATCACCAACCGCGACGCCTAAGCCATAGCCTGTATCACCCACACCTGCCTTGTCTGTTACATCTGTAAATTTCCAGTTTCCTTCATTGCGATAAAGCGCGTTCTTCGGCACTACGTCAACCTTTGTTCCCCTGAGTGGCGCACCATTGAGAAAATAGATGTCAATATTCCCGTCATTATCATAATCAAAAAGCGCCAAACCTGCAGAAAATGGCTCCACTGCATAATATTTGCCACATCCACCATCGGTGTGTATGAAAGTAATTCCTGTTTCTCTGGTGACATCGCGAAGCGTAACAGGACCGCCGTTACAAATAGTGGAAAGAGCACATAATAGTATCGGCGCCACCCTGTGCCAAACACCCGTCCGATGTTCTTGACAGCTTCTAAGAATCGCCACGTGAATCCCTCTTTTGAATTTGTTCATACATCCGCTGGTATTGTATATTGCCCGGGTCCAAATCCGCAGCCCGTTTAAGGGCCGAAACTGCACTGGCAACATTTCCATTCTTGTCATAAGCCCAGCCTAATATGAAATAGTTATCTGCTGTTTCTTCCATTGCCACGGCCTTTTTCGCAAGCTTCATGGCTTCGGAAAGGTTTGTTCCTGTTTTTAAATAAAAATGTGCTAATTCACGATATCCACCGGAGAATTTCGGATCCAACGTAATAACTTTTTTAAAGATTTTCTCTGCATTGTTAAACTGCTTTAATTGCATTGAAATAATACCGGTATTCAAGCGACTTACGATATTATCTGGTTCTATTTGGCTGACTTTTTCATATATTCGAAGGGCATCCGGTAACCGGTTACTGCTCTGAAACAGGGATCCCAGCTTCATTAGGTATTCAGTGTTGTTTGGATCCAGTGTGATAGCCCTCTGCAGGAATTTTTCGGCTTCTTGTAAATTTCCCTTCTCGAAATAAATATGTTCGGCGTCGCTATATGTCTCGGCCAGCATTGTTCTTATCGAAACGACATCGTCAAAGGCCTTATTGCGATCCATTAAAACCTTACTATCCTCAGCCTTCAATTTTTGAAATGTAGCAAGGTGTTTCTTGGCCTCATCTTGCAGCTTCAACCTCGAGCATACAGTAAAAAGCCTATAATAGGCGTTCATATAATCGGGCTGAAGCTCGATGGCTGTTTCGTAATACTTCTTTGCCTTATCATACTCCTTAAGTTTCAAATATCCCTGTCCGAGCAGGAAATAACTAAGGCCGGACCGTGGTGAAATCTTTAGTTCCTCTTCTGCTTCTTTGATAACTTCCCTGTATCTACCCAGAACTATGAGTGTTTGGGCAATACTATTATGTATAGCTGGCATTTTGGGATTAATCTCAAGGGCTTGTCTCCAGAATGCGAGAGCCTTCTCGTGTTCCCCTTTTTCAAAGGCTATCCATCCCATACCATTATATGCGTCGGGGCGTTCGGGATTCAGATCTAAAGCTTTTTCCCAGAACTTCACTGCCTCGGCAGAATTGCCCTGTTCTCTATGCACATTGCCCATTAGCACTAACGGAACTTCGCTATTGGGAAATTCTATTATCAGTTGTTCAGCGAGTTCCAACTTCTCTTTCTTCAAGGCGGCAATTTCTTCTGCGGGTGTAAGTTTCGATGTCACTGTTGAAGGCTTTGGCTGTCCACTTAAAATCGGTGGCGATTGCTCTTTTTGCGTTTTTTCATCACTGGGTGAGAGGAATTTTATCCCACACAAAGCTGCAATTACCACGCATGTAATTACACAAAAAATCAACAGCCATTTATGGGATTTTGGAGCAGGCGGGGCCGGTGGCCGTGAACGCCTTGGCTTCCTTATTTTCCGTCTACTGTGTCTCTTTGACTTTCCCATCAAATACAGCCTTAGAGCTTTCGCACCTTATCTAACAACGCCCTATCACCACCTTTCTTCATGGGATTATACCAGGAAAGTCATTATTCCGCAAGATATCCTGCATGTAATGTTCTTCTTGATACTATACTGAGGATTCTATTTCATACCCTGTATAGCCTCCTGAGACTGCCTGCCTGAAGGGTATTGGACTGTCTTTGGTATTGGTCCCCCGCATTGTTTTTCGGCCACCGTTTACAAGGTTTTCGCTTTTGAGCTATTCGACTTTCGAACTCCCTTCGGTGAGTGTCACAAGCCGGTCCACTTTGACGTTCCTGAAGACATCCGTCCGAGTGCCTATCCATCGGACCTCGATACGATCTATCTTTTCGCGGTCGCCTAATCCAAAGTGAAGACGCATACCGTAATGGCTCTGATACCCACGGCCGCTATGAACTTCGTCTATAAGAGTCAAATCTCCCGCTACTACCTTGACGTGCGCACCTACTCCATCCCGATTGCTTTTTGTTCCTCGTAAGCGAACCTGAATCCAGTGTCCTTTAGACGGCGAGTCGTTTCTCAGGATGGTAGGCTCCCTGCGGGAATTGAGTATCACCACATCTATATCACCATCGTTATCGAGGTCGTCAAAGCCCGCACCCCGGCTGCTCAATTTTACGTTCATGCCGTCGCCGGCTTTGTCTGAAATATCGACGAACTTGCCGGCCCCGGTGTTCATAAGCAGTCTATTGCGTGCCAAATAGGTTTTTGTGTCGTCATATAGCCCGACGTTATCCTGCAGGTGGCCGCATGCGACGAAGATGTCACGGTCGCCATCGTTATCGAAATCGACAAAGCTGTTGCCCCAGGTTACGTGGGGCAGCGTTCCTGCTCCGGCACCGGTCAGCATCGTCACATCTTCGAAGAGACCTTCGCCAAGGTTTCGGTATAACGTGGCCAGCTGATCCTCGTAACTGGTCACATAGAAGTCAAGCAATCCGTCATTATCATAATCGCCGCAATCGGTCCCCATACTTCCGTGCTGGTCACCATGGAGGTCATAAGCGCAGCCCGCCAGGAGCCCCACTTCTTCAAATTTTCCAGTCCCGTCATTTTGGAACAAAAAGTTCTCCGCTACGTCGTTGCCGATAAAGACATCAGTATCGCCGTCATTGTCGTAGTCAGCGCACACAATCCCCATCCCCCAGCCGGCGTGCTGTCCCACACCCGAGCTTTCAGAAACATCTGTAAACGTGCCGTCCCCGTTATTGCGGTACAGACTGTCAGGTAAGGGCAAAAAGTAACGGGGGGTTGCGTAAGCGGGAATACCCCTTTGCAAAATGGGGACATGTTTGCCATAAGAGAAGTCCAGGTAATTTGAAGCGTAAAGGTCCAAATCTCCATCTTTGTCCATGTCGAGGAAACAAGCTCCTGCGCCGACTTTGAAGTCATTGGTTACGCCCGCCTGATTTGTCACATCCGTGAAGGTACCGTCACCATTATTACGGTACAAAACATTCGGGCCATAGTTATTCGTGTAGATATCCAGGTCTCCGTCGTTATCATAATCGCCCACAGCAACGCCTAAGCCGTACTCCTTATCACCCACACCGGCCTCTTTTGTAACGTCGGTAAATTTCCAGCCACCATCGTTGCGGTAAAGGGCATTCATTGGCGGCGTCTTAAACTTCCTGCCTTTCAGCGGAGCCCCATTGAGAAAATAGATGTCGATATCGCCGTCATTATCATAATCAAAAAGCGCCAATCCCGCAGTGACCGTCTCCATTACGTAGTGGTTCCCGCTGCTGCCATCCGTATGCTTGAAAGTAATTCCTGTTTTTTTGGTGATGTCACGAAGCACGATTGAACTGCCGGCACATGTTTGGGAAAAAACACACAGGAACACCAGCACCGGCGAAAATCGCTGTCTGAGATGCCGACAGCTTTCTTGAGTACGCGGGAGCTTAAACATCTTATTTCCCGTTTTTAATACGTTGATAGGTCTGTTTGTATTCCACATTGCCGGGGTCCAGCTGTATTGCCCGCTCGGCCGCTTTTAGAGCGTTCGTTCGGTCGCCTTTCATGTCATAGGCGTAGGTTAGCACGTAGTAATTGGTCGCTGTTTTCTCCAGTTTGACGGCTTTCTCGGCAAGCTTCCGGGCCTGGTCGTAAGAGTTCTTTGTGTTTAGATACAGCCAGGCAAGCTCACGGTACCCGCTGGAGTTTTCCGGTGCCAGCTTGATTACTTCACGAAAGGCCTCTTCAGCGTCATCGAACCTCTTTAGCGTGGCTGAGATTACGCCTATGTTCAAGAAACAAGCAGGATTCTGAGGTTCGATTTCACTGATTCTCTTATAAATCTTCAGAGCTTCGACTGGACG
Organism: Sedimentisphaerales bacterium; assembly: GCA_049643445.1. Classification (GTDB taxonomy): domain Bacteria; phylum Planctomycetota; class Phycisphaerae; order Sedimentisphaerales; family Anaerobacaceae; genus CS2-K091. The sequence continues at coordinate 4,014 of JBARPZ010000280.1, read as the reverse complement.
GTTCATCACGGAATATAAACCAGTTAATTCCTTAAGGTATATTGGGTTTTCTGGTTCAAGTGTTATGGCTTTCTGCAGCAGTTCTTCGGTTTTGTCGAATCGACCCCCGGCCCGGTAAATCCGTGCGGCTAAAATCTGATTTTCAGCCACTGTTCGTCGCATTATGACCAGGTCATCGTATGCCTTGTCACGAGCCTTTAAGCCCTTCATTTCCTCGGCCTTTAGTTTTTTGAAGATGGCCATATACTCGCGGGCATTGTCCTGCTGCTTTAAACGTGAATAAGCTGTAAATAGTCCGTAGTAGGCGTTCATATAGTTTTGATCGAGCCCTATCGCTGTCTGGTAATGTTTTTTGGCGTTCTCATAGTCCTTTTGCTGTAGATATGCTTGCCCGAGCAGGAAATGACTGTAGACCGACTTAGGGAAGATCTCAACATTGTTCTCGAGTTGTTCTATAGCTTCCGTATATCTGCCAACGGCCATCAGTGAAAAGGCGATAGAGCTGCGCAGGCCGGGCAGTCCCGCATCAATCTTCATAGCTCTTCTCCAGCAGCTAATCGCCTCCTCATAGTCTCCTTTCGTGAAGGCTACCCACCCCAGGGAGTTGTACACATCGGGCCGATTCGGGTTCAGTTCCAGTGCTTTGTTCAACAATTTGACAGCCTCGGTATTGTTACCGTGCTGTCCGTAGACACTGCCGACAAAGGCTAGTGTTGCATCGCTTCCGGGAAAGTCTCTCAATAGTTGCTGAGCCAGCTGTATCTCTTCGGTTTTAAGCGCGGCAATTTTCTCTTCTTGTGTAAGCACAGAATTACCCGGCCATGCCGTCGAATTGGAGGGCGACTCATTTTTCTGTGGTTGTTCTTCCGGGCCAGGCAATGACTTCAACCAGAAGAAGCCGGCAATACCGGCACATACGAAGCCCATCAGAACGAGCACCCGGACAGGTCGTTTCGCAGCAGTAGAGGCGGGTGGTTGTGAACGCCCTGACTTCCTTGCTTTCCGTCCACTGTATTTCTTGTGCTTTCCCATACAAATAGCCTTGGTTAGGGCATTCGTACCTGATATGAAAACGCCCGATATCCAACTTTCTTTGCCGGATTATACCAAAAATGCCACTATTAAGCAAGAGACTCTGTGTGCGATGGTGCTCTTCTTGATCCCATACTGAGGATTCTGGAGCGGACGCGGTTCACTTTTCGGATCCACCTACACCTCGGGTATTAAATCGTTCTTGATACTCCCTCCACTTTTCACCATCGGGATATTTCTCGTTCTCACCATACGGGTAGTTACTCATAGAATGAAATGGAAGCGGTTCAACAGTATCGGGATATGCCGAGTAAAGGTCCATGTCCTTGCAGAAGCTGTCCGTTTTGAGAATGAATGAACGAAGGTACCCCGCGGGTACTTCGCCGAAGGCGTCCGCAGAAAAACGCAGGGTAAGCTCCTCTCCCCGGCCCATAATGACATAACAGTCGTCCGCCTTTTCCAGAAGCTCCGCCACCTCACCATAACGAGTATAGTCGCCTTCCATAATCTTCCAGGCAACGGCTCTGTCGACACTGCCATAATCGTAAAGGTTCGGATGCCGCCCGTCAGGAGAGTATTGCCCTGGATAACCGAGGAAATGAAGATCTGCATTTTTCACCGACACCTCTTGAACGAGAAGTCGTGGCTTCTCAAGAGTAGGTGCTATGAATATCCGGTCCCAGTACAGCTCCATATTGCTGGAGATACGGATTCGCCGGTCACTCGGAAGCACTCTCCCTGTTACATCAAGAGTCATCATATGCCTGATTCCAGCAGGGTACCCCACCTCGTGAAAGAGCTTGATCCATGTGCCGTTGCGAAAGGCAAAGACGCTGGGAGCCCGGAGGCGCATCCCTGCCTGGCTCGCAGCAAAATTTGTCGAAGAGTAGGAGTACTCAACCGATCCATGAAGGAACAAAACCAGCCTTGATTGACTCGATGCCGTCTGAAGGTGGTCGCCAAAGTCAAGCTCTACAAAATGGTCTTCGGCATATCCTGTAAAGCGGGAGTCGGGATCAGTTGCACCCGCATAGTTTCGGTCGATCACACGTATTTTCTCGGTGACATCAATGCCTCGATGGTCAACGGCGCGTACCGGTTCGATTGGGTCTTTGATGCAGAAAATCTCATAAGGCGGAGGCGGAGCACCAACGGCCATCATCTCGTGGGGATAAACTTCCGTCTCAACCGGATGGTCAACCGCGATTAATTTGGCTTCGTCAAAATAGACAACTTCCTCGATGGGTTCCAGCACCTGCAGGATGTATTCACCGTCACGTGGTTTAAGATTCGGAACGGGCAAATACTCTGTGGGGTCAGGCTTGGAATATGAATCCGGCGTCAAAAGATATCCGATTCCACCCATACCCCCAAAATCGGATACGAACTCAAAATGCGAACCGTCCCATGCAAAAAGATGCGGACAGGAAGAAACTTTACGTTGCAATTCCGTAATCGTAATCACCTGGTCCGCAGGCAGTTCCAGTTCTGCCTGGAGGACAGCATCGGGCCACATTATGCGCAGCCAATCTATCTTGGCATATTTCCCTAACCCGGCATGAATCCGATACGGAGGCATGGCCACCTGTCCTGAAGATACTCCAACCACGTATTGTTGGAAGATAGTTCCAGCTTTGATCTCCACGCGAGCGCCAATGGCTGAATTATTCGAACGGGATTTCTTGTCCTGTTCGCGGGTTCCGAGAAGGTCTATTTCGATCCAATGACCGCCCGGACTTACGTTTTCCACAAGGAAGGGTTTTTCCCCGATTGGAGCCAGAAGGACGTCGCATCTGCCGTTGCCGGTAAAATCAGCCACGACACAGCTGGCGTTACCCTTGATGGTGATGGCCGAAAGAAGATTTCCGGGATCTATCTCCAGCGCGTTAACGAAACGGTCTCGAGGCCAATCGTTGATAAGAAGGGCGGGGCCCCGGCTGCCATCACGCCTGAATGCATCTGCAATCAAAATATCCAAATCGCCGTCGTTGTCCATATCCGCAAACTGTCCACCCGTTCCACCGAGCCGACCGCAGTAATCAGTAAAGCCCCCGTGACGCACAAAACGGAAACCGCCCTGATTCATAAAAAGATGCGATCCCTTATCGGTAAAAATCAGTAAATCGCGGTCCCCATCCTTGTCAGGGTCGCCGGAAGTGGCACTGAGAACGCCTTCCACTGAAAGACCGGTTGCCTCTGCATCAAGTATCCGATATTTCCAGGCGCGGTCGTTCACCCAGCCAATCGCTTTATTGCTGCCTGTAGAAAAGACGACCAAATCCAAATCACGGTCATTATCAAAATCGTCATAAACAACGTTGGTAATGGGAGTTTTCCCAAACGTTAGGCCAAGCTTTTCGGCAATGTCGGTAAACGAACCGTCCCTGTTGTTGTTATAGAGGCTGCCGGCTATGGGTTCAGGCGGGGATGTAGCCGGAACAGAGCCGCGCGCGAAACGAAATGTTAGAAAATCCAAATCACCATCGCTATCGATGTCAAGAAGCCGTGCAAATGGAGTCACCCCATCCCCACCGACAATTGAAGAGACGTCACTTTTTCCCAAATTCCCCTTGCCATCATTTTCAAAATAGAGGTCCGGGCCGGCGCAGCCGAGCCAAAGATCAAGGTCCCCGTCATTATCCACATCTCCCAGGCAGGGACTGATACCTTGTTGTGCCAAAGTTGCATCGTGTGAAAATCCACCAGCGCCGTCGTTACGCCATAAGCGCACGCTCCCATTGGCACCGAAAGCCGTAATACAAAGGTCAAGATCGCCATCGCCATCTATATCGCCGGCGGCAATCCCCGGAAGGGCTACAGTCCCGCCGGGGCATTTCCAGGCTGAAGTTTCAGTGTTGAGATGCTTAAGTTCCGGGGAAAAAAGAACACGTGCTTGTTGCGAAGATTGTCTTGATGGCAGCGGCAGATTGTCAGGGCCGAGAGCCATAAAGTACTTGCCAACCGTTCCATACACCTTAAGAA
>JBARPZ010000279.1:0-5936 GCA_049643445.1 Sedimentisphaerales bacterium | reverse complement strand
TCCACATCCCAGAAATACCATTCGAGCTTTTCATTGCTTTTGCCGACCGCGGTTCGTACCACTTTGCCGTCGACGAGCAGGTTGATGCAGGTCTGGCCGATATGATTGCCGCCGCCGATGAGGAAGTTGATGAACTTTCGCGAGATTTTGAAAGGTGGTGAGGTCAATGTGCCGTGAGGCTCATCTCCACTGAGATATGTGTTCACCATGCCCTTTCCAAGGAAGCCGCTGACAGGATTCTGTTCGGGCAGCGTGCCGTGGGCGGGTCCGGTTCCGAAGGCCTTTCCTGTGGATTTCCAGTCGCCGTAGTCAGGGGCTTCAAAATCAGTCAGGACGATTTTGGGCCTTGGTGACGGGGCGCGTTCAGGCAGTGGTGCCTTTTCCGCCGTGTGGACAATCAACGTTCGGTTTTTCTCCATGTTTATTTGGGAATGACGTTGGGCTATGATGGCTTTTGCCGAATGCATAAGGACAGCGTTTTCAAGCCAGCCTAAAACGCCGGCTTCCACCTCCCTATTGGATGTGTTCTCCACGGTGATGTGGAACAAGGTTGCGGGAAGGGCCGAGTCTTTGGCGTTGAGCGGAATGAATGGCGAGAAAGCCTCCATCTCTACTTTCACGGGAAAATTGTTCTCTGTATAACGAACGATACCAATGGGATATTCGCCGGTGAATTCTACGGTACCGAAATCCCGATTCAAAGGTTTGGCAATGGTTCTGCCGTTACTTTCGACAACTACAGCAAAGCCGGAGTCCACGGGTGAATCGGGCCTATATGTTTGATAGCAAGTGGCACCATAACCTGTGAAAACGTGTTTGTTAAAGATATGCCACAGGGCCAGAGTTCCATCACCGCGGAGGTAAATCTGGCCCGTAGCGATACCACCGACGGGCATTCCGATTGTGTCGAGGTCTTTGCCTTGATAAGTCTGCCTCTTTCCACGTTCATACATTTTTCGTACTGCATTTCGTGAGAGTCCTTTGTCTGTGGGAATGACGTGCCCTTCCCGTATTTTGGCGGCCTGGGCTGTGCAAAGCGATGCCACAAAAAAGCTGAAGGCTGCGAATTTAATGATTGTGATTGAAAGTTTTCTCATCATCCACTTCCTTTCTTTTTGTTAAGAGCTATTTATATTTGACGCCCTCCGAGTCAGCATACTTCAGAGCGTAGTCACAAATTCCGGCCTGTCCGCTTCTGAGTGCGGATGTTATGCTCCTGCTAACACGTTAATATGTAACGGGCCCTTAGTGCCAATTTGGCATCAGGTATTTGTTTTAATTTTGAAGAACAATACAAAGACCAAAATGCCCACGAATGCTATCGCTGCCGGCACCATGAAAATCTGACGCCACTGGAACTTCTCATCTTGTCTGTATTTATCCATGACAATGCCGGCAAACTGTGTGCCGAAGAACAGGCCGACGCCCACCGTAGCAGTGAAGATCAGAGCCTGCATCGAGCTGCGAATATCTTTAGGCGCCATGGTTTCCCCTAAGACTTGGCCGGCAATGATGAAGAAAACATACGCGAGTCCATGCAGTGATTGTGAGCAGACGATGAGCCAGCGTGGTTTTAATCTTATATAAATGAGATACATCAACAACCAGCACAATGCTCCTACAGTTAATGTCCATTTGAAATCAACGTTTGTCAGGAAGTAGCCCAACGCGAAGAATGTAGCGATTGCCTGGAATGCCTGTGCGACAGCCATGGATGCAGGCACGTTTTTGGGAGGGATTCCCATGTCCTGCATAAACTGCGCTGTTCCGAGGAAGTAGAACTGCATCAGGCCTGCAATAATCATTGAGATGATAATAAAGATAAGGAAATTGCCCTGGCCCAGCATTGATAGAGCTTTGATAATTGGCACATCACCTGATTTGGCCGGCAGAGTGTTAGGAAGGAACAGGCAGCTTGCAGCCATAACAACTGAGAGGATAGCAGCGAGGTAGAGACAGTCACGTCCCTGCTGCCCTGACTTGAATTTCCATCGCCAGCCCGTCAGAAAATAGCCGACCAGTGCCCACGCAATGGGAGCCCAGATAAAGATGTTTGGAGAGTGTGCGCCGACATCAAGATTGTTTTCAGCCAACTGGTGGAACATCAGGGAGTTAACCAGCGGCAGCGAGGCGGCGTAACAAAACGAGAATAAAAGCATTACGACAAAGAGACTTTTGAAGGTGTCCTTCCGGGCCGCGGTATACAGCAACATTGCTCCAATCAAATGTGTAATCAGAAGTAACTTCTCTGTGCTCACATATTGGTCGGCCAGCCAGCCGGCAATCAGCGGTGAGATGATGCACGCCAGGGGAAGTGTCGCGTAGATCCATCCGGTCTGTTTGCCGCTCATCTTCATAGGCCCCAACAGGCGGGCCGCCAGCACCGGCGCCCACGCTCCCCAGATAGCATACTCTAAGAACATCATTGCGCTTAACTTAAGATACAATTGCCAATCCATTGTGTTCTCCTTAACTACTTTTAATACAGATATTGACCGAGCAATACGTTCTCTATTTACATTTTGCTAATTCAAGGTTCCCATTTTACCTGTCATAAGGCAGATTACAACATAGAAACCCACACATTTTAATTCAGGCTGTTTGTGGAGTCAAACAACAGTTTTTTCGAATGGACATTATTTATGACGACCAGTGGACATAATGAGAGTGCTTAACTTGAACAGTGTGACTATGGCTGAAAGGGATATAGATTACAGAGAAGCATTTAACTTGCTATCATTTATTAGCATCTTTGAGCAGGAATACAGTTTTTATCTCCCTTTAAACACCGTTCATATACTGGAAACATATACAGTAGGGACATCAAAAATCCGATATTAAAAAAACCAAATAAGATGCGTTTCGGATTGCATTTTAGGCCTATAAATGACGTGATTATCGGCCTTTAAGTAAAGAGGGCTTTATTTAGCTTTGTAAATATGCTATAATAAATAAAACTAATGTATCGATAATAACAACTTTAAGGCCCATAAGGTTAGAAGGAATGAGAAAATCGCTATTAGTGGCCTTCAATTAGCATCAACGAGGAAGGAATTAAAATGTCGAAGTTTGTAAAAACCACATCGATATCAATATTATTGATAGTCTTTTTTGCCGGTCCAGGTAATGTTTATCCTGCTATCATAGGGGATTTGGATGGGAACTACCGCATTGATTACAGAGATGTACGGATTTTGGCTCAGGAGTGGTTAGACCCAATCTGTCTCATTTCCGGTTGCGAAGCTGAGCTGGATAGCGTTGATGGGGTAGGTATGGGTGATTTGGCCGTGTTGGCAAACAACTGGCAGATGGAAGAAGCCTTCGTAGTCATCAGCGAGTTTATGGCCGCCAATATTAACACATTACTGGATGGGGACGATCAATCCTCCGACTGGATTGAGATTTACAATCCGATGGACACAACCCTCATTCTGGATGGCTGGTATCTGACCGACAATGATGCCAACCTGACCAAATGGCAATTCCCGGGCGGCGTAGAGATTGAGCCCGGCAAGTTCCTGATTGTCTTTGCCTCTGATAAGACGTATGAGAATAATCCGTTTAATTACCCTTATCTTGATCCTGCCGGTCGTTATCACACCAACTTTGAGCTCAAACAGGGCGGAGATTATCTGGCATTGGTGGCACCTGATGGTAAGACAATCATCCATGAATATAAACCGCAGTTTCCTGTCCAGTTGACCGATGTCTCGTATGGTCTTGCGCAGCACGCCACGACGCTCGTGCCGACAGGGGCGACCGCTTCCTATCACGTACCCACCAGCGGCGCCCTGGGAACGACTTGGACTGAGGTAGGTTTTAACGACTCTGGTTGGGACACAGGGCAGACTGGTATTGGTTTCGGCAATGTTGTTCAAGGATTAAACGTTACCTACTACAAGGCAAATATTACCGTAGACAGTCTTACTGCGGCAGAGGCAGTCTTAAGTGATCCATCATCGCAGACTGAGGTGGTGACAGAGACGGCATCCTTGATAAACTATTTCAACACCGGCACCGATGGCCACTATGTTAATAACAATCCATTTCCCGGTACGACTATAGGTATTGACATTGAAGATTTTGTCGTTCTGGTTACCGGTTTGGTTTTGATCCCTGATGCCGATCAATGGACTTTTGGCGTCAACAGCGATGACGGTTTTGGGCTGGAACTGACTAACGGTATCGACGATTTCAATTCCTCCTTTCCAAATCCACGAGGTCCCGGTGACACGCTGGCCACCTTCAATATTACACAAGCCGGTCTGTATGACCTTCGCTTAGTGTTTTTTGAACAAGGCGGCGGCTCGGAACTGGAACTCTTTGCCGCAAGGGGTAACTTCGCCACTTTTGACGCGCTCAGCTTTGACTTGGTAGGGGATACGGCCAACGGTGGGCTCCAGGCAAGTAGTTTTAGCACCGAGGTTGGCACTGACGTGCAGGGGCAAATGCAGAATGTCAATGCCTCGTTGTGGACACGCATCGAATTTGAAGTCGAAGATCCCCAATACTATGACATGTTGATGTTGCAAATGAAATATGAGGACGGCTTCGTGGCGTATCTCAACGGCCAGCAGGTCGCCGAGTGCAATGCGCCGAATCCGGTACTGTGGGATTCGACGGCCTTGTCCGACCGTCCGAGTGAGGAATCCTTGGTCTTCAAAAATTTCAATATCATGGCTCATTTGGGTTTATTGTTACCCAAGCCCCAAAAGAACTTGCTGGCCATTCACGGACTCAACGACAACAAGAACGATGGTGAGTTCCTGATTTTACCCGAGCTGGTCATAGCCAAAAATCAAATGGTCCCGCAATATTTTACAACACCGACACCGGAAGGTTTCAACATTTCCGGTACGACTGATATTGTCGAAGAGGTATGGTTCAGCCATTCGCGTGGATTCTATGACGCTCTGTTCCCGCTGACGTTGTCTACCGCAACGAATGGCGCTGAGATCCGTTACACGACCGATGGCTCGCGTCCGACAGCAACTCATGGCAATATTTACAGTTCGCCGCTTCCCATCAGTCAGACTACGACCCTCCGTGCTGTTGCCGTTAAACCCGGTTTTCTGGACTCTGATGTCATGACAAATACGTACATTTTTGTCGACGATGTAATAATGCAGTCGCATGACGGCTCAGCGCCCGGCCCCAACTGGCCACCCCCAGGTTACTTCAACGGCCAGCTCATAGATTACGGTATGGACCCGGACGTGGTGCTCAATGACCCCCGGTATTCAGGTGTGATTGACGATGCGCTGCTGGCGATTCCATCGTTCTCGCTCGTGACAAACCTGGCTAATATGTTCGACCCGGCGATCGGTATTTGGGTGAACGCAGGTATGGAGGGCCTGGCATGGGAACGGCCTGTATCGGTAGAGTTAATCCACCCCGACGGCACCGACGGCTTCCAGATAGACGCGGGCATGCGCATTCGTGGGGGCTACAGCGTCGACGGCAGCAATCCCAAGCATGCCTTCCGATTATTCTTCCGTTCCATATATGGCGCGCCCTATGGTGAAGGCAAGCTGAGATACCCGTTATTTGGCGATGAAGGCGTCAGCGAGTTTGACAACATGGACCTGCGGTGCAGCCAGAACTACTCGTGGGCCTTCAGCGGAGACGAAAAAAATACTGCCGTCCGTGAAGTCGTCTCACGCGATTTACAGGGGATGATGGGCCATCCCTATACGAAAAGCCGTTACTACCACCTCTATGTCAACGGACATTACTGGGGTCTTTTCCAGACACAGGAACGCTCAGAAGCTTCCTACGGTGAGTCGTATTTCGGCGGCGATAAGTTAGACTACGACGTCATTTCGTCGAATTGGAGTGCCGGCCGACAGATGGTCCCCACCGACGGCGACCGCTTGAGCCTTGACCGGCTCTACTATGAAACAATAGCCGGCTTCGATAATTATGAAAGGTATTAC
>JBARPZ010000278.1:0-17093 GCA_049643445.1 Sedimentisphaerales bacterium | reverse complement strand
ACGATGTCCAGTTCAGAATCGAGCGCAAGAATGGCAAGATTATATGGGCCTCAATGTCATGGCAGCCCATATACGACGACAAAGGAAATTCACTCGGCCACCGCGAGAGCATTCGCGACATCTCCGCCCGCATAGAGGCCGAAAAAGCACTCGAAAAGGCCGAGCACGAAAAAGAAAAAGAAATCCAGACCCTCCGCGCCATACTGGATAAGCACGGAATAAAAGAGTAGGGGGGATGCTTATGGAAAAGATTAATGTTCATGACATATTTATTAGTGGTTTCCTTAGGCAGCGTGTAGGGCAAGGTTTTTGAGATTACCATCACGCATAAAAAAACCCCGGCTCCGCCGGGGCTTAATATGAATTCCGTCTCAGGCACGGAATTCATATTTATTCGATTACGAAGATGTTCTTCTTCTTGCACATATCCTTGAGAATCTTCGGCCAGACGGTCGCACTGACCTCGCCGATATGGGCCTTTTTCAAAATCAGCATAAACGTCCGTGACTGGCCAATGCCGCCGCCGATACTCAGCGGTATCTCGTTATTCATAATGGCCTGATGGTAAGGCATCTTCAGCATATCAAGCTGGCCGGATAGCTCCAATTGCATCTTGAGCGTTTCTGCTGTAACGCGAATACCCATCGAAGTCAGCTCGTGCCGGCGTTTCGTTATAGGGTTCCAGACAAGTATATCGCCGTTCAGCCCGTGCATCGGCCTTCCGTCTTCCGACGTCGTTTCGGTTACCCAGTCATCGTAATCGGCGGCCCGCATCTCGTGCGGATAGCCGTCCTTCAAAACCCAGCCGATGCCATAGATAAATATCGCGCCGAGTTCCTTCACGATATCTGTCTCGCGCTGCTTACGAGGCAGGTCCGGGTATTTTTCGAGTATATCTTCAGCGTGTATGAAAGTAAGCTCATCGGGCAGGTCCGGATACTTGTCCGTTTTCAATTGTGGAAACACTTCCTGCACGTGGGCTTCGGCCCCTTTGAGCACCTTCCACAGTTTCTGCACAACTTCTTTAAGGAGTTTAAGGTTTCGCTGCTCTTTCGTGATTGCCAGCTCCCAGTCCCACTGGTCCACGTACGCGCTGTGGTCGTGGTCGAGCCAGTAGTCTTTTCGGACCGCCCGCATGTCCGTAAGCAGACCCTCGCCAATCTCCATCCCGAACTGCTTCAGCGCCATGCGCTTCCACTTCGTCGCGGCCTGCACCACCTGCACATCGATTGGGTTCTTGTCGTGGTCATTTGATATGTGGAACTGGATGGGCGTCCGCGACCCGTCACGGTCGAGCATATCGTTGACCCCGCTCTCAACATCCACAATAAGGGGAACGGTAACACGAATCAGGTTAAGCTCCTTGCACATATTCTCCTCGATGTAGTCCTTTACAGCATAGGTGGCGAGCTGCGTCTCCTTCGGCGATAGCAGCGAGCTGTAATCCTGAGGCAGGATTTTCTCCAGTTCCGCATAGTCACCAATGCCCGGCCCCGCCAGGTCTGCTTTCTTATCTGCCATATTCATCTACTCCTAAATCTTCTGTAAATAGCACGTTATAAACACGATAGTTATTTGTTTCCTTTGGGGAACGCCGAATAATAATCGATAATGTCTGTCTTTTTCAAGATTATTTTTGGATAAACGAAAAAGACAGAAATCTAAATTGCAGCCCGGTTCTTATTCTCCGTCATTTCCGGAATGGATTAAAGCCCGGCAGTTCGACACTCCGGCCAACCGCAGGAGGACTAAAAGGTACATACTTGCCCTTTTTATACTGCAGCCACCGCAAGGAAGTATCTTCGAGATCGACACTGAAAGTAAATGCCGCCTCGGCAGGTCGCCCGTTATCTGTCAATTCAGTAACCTCAACAGTCATACCCGTCAATTCAATCTTCTCACCGACTGAAAATGGATCCTTGTCATCACGAAACAGCCTGTCAAATACTGTAACAAGATAGCCGCCTCGTGGGCGAACCGTAATGGTTTTGTCATCGATGCGCTGTACTTCCACGGGACCAAACTGACTGGAAGCCAGAATTCTTAGATGGCGCGGAAGAGGCTTACCCTCCGATGCCCACGCTGGTAGACACGTCAAAGCCAAAAATGTGGATGGTGGATTAACTATAACCAAATCCTGCTTCTCAATCGACTCGTCAAAAGACATATATTGAAGACTATCAACAAGCTCCTTCGGCCCCATCGGACGAGATACTCGCAAGATAAGCACCAGCGGCGCGATGACAAGATGAACGAATACCAGTAACACAACAAGCAACGTTGCCGGAACACGCCACAAAAGCAGCCTTTGCTGTCCCTTAACTTTTGTGAAAACAAACGCAACAAATTCCGCAACCAGTCCCATCCCACCAATGCTTACAAACAACAAGAGACGGTCCGATGGAAATGTCGCACAAATAGGCAGAATCGATAACAGCATCCCAACCGCCCAGAACCGGGCAGTCCGGTTTTGCTTCAGTAAAGGAATCAAAACCAAAGTCGCTAAAACAAGAAAAACAAAAGAACACCACCATAGTACTTTCCACGCCTGTGAAGAAAGTACCATACATATATCCGCCGGCGGCACCGCTACTGCGCTTTGCAGCAGCAGCGGCCCATGGTTTATAACCATAGATATATAACGCAATGGCTCTCCAAGCGGATCGGCATAACACCCAATATGCGCAACACCATAACCATAGTATGTCCAGAGAACACGCCAAATCAACACGACCGCAGCATAAGGTACCAAAGCTGCAAACCGCCGAACAAATCGGTCCCTGTCAATACATAGTGCATAAGCCCCCATGTATGCACACGTGGCAATCCCGGCCTCGGCTGATAACAAACTCAAAACAAGAAGCACCGGCCCAAGTACTATTCCCACCCGCCGGCCTCCCCGTCGCCACCTGTCATGAACAATAAGAACAAGAACACCAAATAGCACTGCCATGATGGCATTTCGATTTGCCAGCCACCCAACCGTCGTGCCATGAGCATCATCAATGGCATATAGAATTGCAGCCAGCCCTGCCGCCCAACCAATAGTCGCGAACCGCCGGTAAAGAAAAGCGACCGCCATCGCAAGAACGCCATACAAAACAACGCTGTGAGCGTGCATTAAAAGAGGACTATCTGGCCAGACCAGATAGTCAAACCAATGAGTAATGGAGGCCAAAGGTCTCAAGAACGCCCCTTTTATTTTATCGTAGGTCCACCAGGGAAGAATCCCGTAGTCTATCCGCGGGGCCGCGTGCTCCGGTTCACCATCTAAAAAGTTGAACATATCCAGAGGCGATTCCAGGAGTTTGATTACCCCCTCGTAGTCGGACATCAGAAGCTTGTGATGATAATCATCCACAAGCCACCCGGCCTTCAGGGACGGCAAAGTAAATAATATCGCGAATGCTGCTGCTATAAATGGAAAACGGCTATGAGTTAGTGTCCTGTGTAAGAAATGCTTGAAGCCCTTGCCGCCTTCTACCGTTTGCCCTGTTTCCATCATATCAAGTTTATTCTAAGCTGACTCCCTAAGCCAGGTGACGAATTCAGCGAGACCTTCTTCGATAGTTGTCGTGGGATTATAGCCAAGTTCTTTTACTGCTTTGGTTACATTGGCGTAGGTGCGCTCGACGTCACCGGGCTGAGGCGGCACGTATTCTTTGACTGTCTTTTTACCGAGTGCCTTTTCGATTTCAGCGATCAGGTTGTTGACCGTTATTGGGCGTGATTCGCCGAGATTGTAGATATTAAAGCCGGCGCATTTTTCCATCGCTGCCGCTGTGCCATCGATTATGTCGTCAATATATGTGAAGTCCCGACTCATAGTGCCGTTCCCATAGACCGGTATTGCTTTTCCCTGCTCGATAAGTCGGGCGAATTTGTGGATGGCCAAATCCGGTCTTTGCCGGGGGCCGTATACAGTGAAAAAACGCAGACAGGTCACCGACATTTCGTAAAGGTGATGATACGTATGGCAGATAAGCTCACCGGCTTTTTTAGTTGCGGCATAAGGCGAGATGGGAAAGTCAACGTTATCGTCCTCGGAAAACGGGACCTTCTCATTATTGCCGTAGACGCTCGAACTTGAGCCGAAGATAAACTTACCTATCCTTTGCTTTTTCGCTGCCTCAAGTAAAACCATAGTTCCATTTATATTGACATCGGCATAGATCAGCGGCTGGACAATTGAAGGCCGAACGCCGGCTCTGGCGGCCAGATGCACGATTATGTCGATGTCCCTGCCGACCATCTCGTCCATAGCAGCCCGGTCACGGATATCAGCTTCGACGAGCTGGAAAGTTTTGTTTTTAAGGCAGTCGGCGATATTGCTCCGTTTGATTTGCGGATCGTAAAAATCATCGAAATTATCAACGCCGAGGACCACACACCCATTCCCCAGCAATCGCTCACACAGGTGTGAACCAATAAAGCCCGCTGCACCCGTTACCAGAACTTTCATAAACCAATCCTTATGCACTAATAATAATGACTACTCCCACGGCCAACACAATCAAAGCTATAACTCGTTGAAGAATCTCCGATTGTCCCTGGAACCACTCGATGATAGGCACAAGCTTCTTGGGCCCCAAAACAAGAACCAATATACCGGATATTAGAAGAAGAATGCCAAGTGCAAATATCACCCAGAACTGTTTGCATTCGCGCGCACCCATTAGAAATACAACTCCTAATGCCAGTCGTATGGGGGCTGCAAGGTACAACCGGTTACCTTTTTTGAAGAATTCAAATAGTCGTTTCATCACGCTCGGCTTTAATATGTACACGACCCCAATGGCTACAATAACTATACCTATGACTTGAATAGCGGTGCTCATGATTTTTCTCCTAAATCTTTTTTGCCAACTCCTTAATATACTGTCGCAGATTTTTGGCCATGTCCTTTCGTTTGAGCGCGAACTCAATATTGGTTTTGATGAATCCCTCCTTATTGCCGATATCGCAGCGTTTCCCATCCAGCAGTAACGCGTACATGGGGCGTTTCTTTGCCATCATGCGCATTGCTTCGGTAAGTTGTATCTCGCCGTCTTTGGCCGGTTTTGTTCGGCTGATATACTCAAAAATATCAGGTGTAAAGAGATACCGGCCGGCTATCACAAGATTGGAAGGCGCTTCCTGCTCGGTTGGCTTCTCAACGATATTCTTTACAAGGTAGACGTGCGGTTCGACTTGCTCGGCATCAATCACACCGTATCGGCTGACTCGGCTCCGGTCAACCTCCTCCACAAGAACCATAGGCCCCTGTCGCTGTTCGAATAGCTGCTGTAATTGCCCCGCTGCAGGCTCGGTGGAATCTATCAGTGTGTCGCCCAGAAGTACAACAAATGGCTCATCCTGTACATGATGACGGGCACAGTATATTGCATCGCCAAGGCCTTTCATTTCCTTCTGCCATACGAAATGAATATCCGCCAGTTCCGAAATCCGCCGGATAGCTGCCAGCTCAGCCTTTTTGTGTTTCTGGTGCAACTGGGCCTCCAACTGAAAGCTGCGGTCGAAATGCTCCTCAATCGCCCGTTTGCCCTTGCCGATAATCATCAGGATATCAGTAATCCCCGCCTCAACTGCCTCCTCGACTACATACTGGATTACGGGCGTATCCACTATTGGCAGCATTTCTTTGGGCTGTGACTTGGTTGCAGGCAGAAAACGGGTCCCGAAACCCGCTGCGGGAATAACGGCTTTGCGAATCATTTTCCAGCCTTTCCTTGAGTCCCGACTATTTTCGGCTTGATGACCTTGATATTCAACTTACCAAGCTTCTTCCTGAGCTGTTTAAACATTTGCTCGTTCTCGTATGTCCCCACGATTGCCCCGCCCGAGCCCGTGAATTTGGCGCTGGCGCCAAGCCGGCGGGCTGTTTCCACCATTAGAATATTCTCTTCGCTCAGCCGGTATATCTTTCCCCTTCGGTCGAAATTCGCATTGAGCAGGCCGGCGATTTCCTCTAATTGCCTGTTCAACAAACAACGTTTGACTTTATCAGTTAAGCCGGCCCAATAACGCATCGCCCCGACTACATTCCTATCTCCGCTCTCGAAACGGTCACGAATGTTGTTGTGAAATACTTCTGTTGGCTCGCTCATATCCCCGCGGTAAGCAACATAAAGTTTTGGCAACAGCTCCGGCTCAAGAGCTTCATAATTCCCATATCCCTGTTTTGCCATAAGCTCTTTGTTGAAATCCATGTAAACCAGACCTTCGTACACCTGAATCACACGGTCCTGCAAGCCCGCTGCAATCCGTAATTCGTCCATCTCTGCTGAAAGTATCAAATTCGCTTGGATGTACCTGGCAATGCTGACGCCGTAAAAAGCCATAAGTGCCCGTAAGCACGCCGTGATGATTGCGCTGGAACCGGCCAAACCAACTCCGTGCGGTATGTTTGAGCTGTAGCGAATCGTGAATTTCTTCTTGTGCAGGTCAATATAGTTTTCCTGGCAGTAATCGTAGAACTTTTTTACGGTTGCCTTCAGGAGTCGGATACCGCCGTAATATCCGTGCAGTCTTACGTCTTTCACCAACTCTGCCATACCGGCAAACCGGGAATGGTCCTTATAGTTGGGTAAAATCTCCAGTTCAGGTGTCTCGTATAGTACCACTTCTGCGCAGAAATTGCTGAACGCAAACGATATCGTTTTGCCGAAGTACCCATCTGAAGGATTGCCAATCAGTCCCACTCGCGGATAGGCCTTAGTATGGATAATCATTATATATGTCCTCTGTACGACGACATTACGCTCGGCCGACACTATGATATTCGATCCCCTTCTTTCTCACGTATGAAGGGTCATAGAGGTTTCTGCCATCGAAGATGACCGCTTTTTTCAGCTTGCTTGCTATGACTTCGAAGTCGGGGTTCCTAAACTCCTGCCAGTCGGTAAAGATAACAAGTGCATCAGCGTTATCGAGCGCATCGTATCCGTTTTGAAAGGTCTCGATTTTGCCCTCCAGCGCCTCCACCGCACCGGACGTCGCTTCAGGGTCGTAGGCCTTTATCTTCATCTTGCAATCGAGCAGCTTCTTTATGCAGTAAATTGCAGGCGACTCTCTGACGTCATCAGTCTTTGCCTTAAATGCCAGTCCCCAGACAGCCAATACCGTTTTGTTCTCTCGGCCCGAAAAATAATCCTTTATACGCTGTGCAAAGCGCTCTTGTGCATTTATGTTTACCTGCTCTACAGACCTGGCTATCACCATTTCAACACCGTGCTCAGAGCCGGTATGAATCAGAGCCCGAACATCTTTCGGAAAGCAGCTTCCGCCGAAGCCAACTCCGGGGAAGAGAAAGGACGGACCAATCCGACAGTCGCTGCCAATGCCTGCTCTGACATGTTCGACATCGACACCGAGCTTCTCACAAAGAGCCGAAATTTCATTCATAAAAGAGATTCTCGTTGCAAGCATCGTGTTTGCTGCATACTTTGTCATCTCCGCAGAAGCCGGGTCCATGAATAATATCCGGTTTCGCTTTCGCATAAATGGGCTGTACAACTGTTTCATTATCTCTTTAACAGCAGGATTAATTGTCCCGATGATTATCCTCTCCGGATACATAAAATCCTCGATGGCGGCGCCTTCTTTCAAAAACTCGGGATTGCTGACATAGTCAAACGGTATTTCTGTTTTGGATTTGATAATGTCCGTTACCTTCTTATATGTACCTACAGGCACGGTGCTTTTTGTCGCAATAATGCGATAGTCGCTGAGGTTTTCGCCGATTTCAGCGGCAACCCCAAGGACGGCTGATATGTCGGCTGAGCCGTCCGTTCCGGAAGGTGTGCCAACTGCCAGAAAGATAATCAGCGAATTGTCCACTCCGATCTTCAAGTCGGTTGTGAACTGCAATCGGTCCAGCTTTTCGTTGTGTTTAATTATCTCGGTCAGACCCGGCTCATAGAAGGGAATTACACCGTCTTTCAGACCTGCGATTTTCTCGCTGTCATTATCCACGCATACAACATCGCTGCCGGCCTCTGCCAAACACGCCGCCGTCACCAACCCGACGTAACCAGAACCTACCACACAAATCTTCATTCACATTCTCCTGTTTTTCAGGTTTCCGTGCCCTTTGTATTTAACTGCCCATCATAGGGCATCTAATGGGTTTCTTCAAGCTTCTCTATCATATCTGTGTCTACCTCAACACTCGCTGCCTGGCCAAGCATATCTATCTGCAAAACCATACGTATAGTGCTTGTTGCTTTGACGCCCCCCCCCGAACGCCCTGTTTTGTATTTGGGCGGCCTGACGACTACACCCTGTAAATCGGCTAATGCTCCTCCTATAATCCGGCACCGTTGGCCTGCTTTGATATACTTATGCGGTGCAAGGGGGGCACCGGCTTGGAGTGCTTGCTCGATTTGTAATAGTTCATTAACAAATCCCTCCTGGTCTTTGACTTCGATTATGCTCGCTACACGGTTCGTTCGCCACAGTTCTGTCCGCTCACTTTCTTGGCCACAAAAGAACAAATAACTGCTGAATAAGGGAAGCAGCGACCGCACCGTTCTCTTCCTGATACGCCGGACCCGCCAGCTCATCGGAAGAAAGTAACTCATTTCTTTGCGAATCAAATCATGCGCTAAGGCCTTTTCATTTCGGCTCTTGGTATGAGCGACCCACCATATACCCGTAAAATCACGGAGCGATTCCGCCTCGGGCCAAACGACAGGAGGATTTTCACTTGGTTTGAGCAACTCTGTTCTCCTTATTTAACGGGTAAAATTTAGTTACCTTACCTTGTTAGCGACATAATCAATCGGCAAAGAGGCCTTTTTGTTACACTTCAACCACGCATTTCGGGACAGTTACTCAAATGATTTATTTGGAGAACAATCAGCATTTTCTGCGTAGCATAATTTCACTAAAGATGCATCAAAATCTATTCTTTCATCGGCGGGCTTAAATACTGGAAAAACTCCGAATCACTCGGTAGGACGATGGTTGTACCTGTGCCAAGCGAACTCTCATAAGCTTTCAAAGTCCGCACAAATGAATAAAACTCCGGGTCTTTTTCAAAAGCCTCGGCGTATATTGTTATCGCATTGGCATCCCCTTCACCCATTAGCTTCTCAGCCTCTCTGTAACTTCCCGCAAGCAGAATTTTCTTTTCTTTGTCCGTCTCCGCCTTAATCTTCACAGACTCTTCCTCGCCTTCGGAGCGGTATTTTTTCGCCTCTTTCTCTCTCTCCGCTCTCATTCGGCCGTAGACCGAATGAGTAACCCCTTCCGGCAGGTCAGCACGCTTTATTCGCACATCGATAATCTGGATACCGTAGTCACCTGCCTTCAGTTTGCACTGCTCGGCAACCTTATCCATTATCTGTTTGCGGTTCACCGATACTATTTCCGTCAACGTGTGACTGGCCAGCTCTTCACGCATTTCTGAAAAAACAATGTCATCCAGTAGCGACTGGGCGTTCTCCTCGTTTTTGGCGGTTTGATAGAATTTAAGTGGGTCAATGATCTTCCACCGCGCATAGTTATCAATATCAAGGTGTTTTTTGTCCCCGGTGATAATCGTTTTCGCAGCCGCATCGTATTCCAGAACCCTGGCTTCGAACCGGTGTACTGTCTGAATCAGGGGAATCTTGAAGTGAAGGCCCGGCTGTTTTACTTCTCTCACGAATTTTCCCAATTGAGTGACAATGGCCTGCTCCGTTTCATCTACCGTGAAAAGCGAACCGGCCAGTACCGCTGCAATTACCACTATGATTACAATCGCGAGTATAACTTTTATATTCATTTTGACCTCCGACTTTCTGGGTTAGGATTTCGCGACTCATTGCCAAATGGGGCCCCCTCGAGCGGCAAAAGTTTCAGCACGCCGTCCCCAACATCGGAACCAATTATGAACTTTTTAATGCCGGGAAGAACCTTCTCCATCGTCTCCAGATAGATCCGCTTTTGGGTAACCTCTTTTGCTTTTTCATACTCTTTAAGTACTGCTAAAAATTTCTCTGCATCTCCCTTGGCACGCTCTATCCTCTCGGCCTTGTAGGCCTCTGCTGCCAGGACCATGCTCTTGGCTTCTCCGCGTGCCTTGGGGATGACGTCCTCATAATACCCTTTAGCTTCCTGGATTAATTTTTCCTTGTCCTCCTTGGCGCTTACTACGTCACTAAATGCCGCTGCAACCTCTTTGGGCGGGTCGACTGTCTGAAGTTTGACCACCCTTATTTGGATGCCACCTTCGTATTTATCTATTATTTCCTGCAACAGTTCGCGGATATCGTCTTCGACCGGCGCCTTTTCCTCGATAAGGACATCGTCAATCGGCCTTTGACCCACGACCTGTCGAAGGGCTACTTCGGCCGCGTCCTTAATTGTCCCCTGAGGCCCCTCCAGATTCTTGACGTTAAACAGGTATTCAGCAGCGTCCTTTATCCTATACTGCACTGTGATTTGCGCATCGATAATTTGCTCGTCGCCGGTAAGCATTAACGACTCTTCCGGGTGGAACCGGTACCTTGCCGGCGAGCCCTTGCTGATCGTTTCAAAGCCTATCTCTATTCGCCGTTCCTGTGTTACCTTGGGTTTGTCCACTTTTTCAATCGGCCAGGGAATCCTGTAATGCGGACCGGGCTCGGTTATTCTTACTGCCTCCCCGAATCGGCGTACCACACCCTGTTCACCGGGCCTTACGATATATATCCCTGATAAAAGCCAAACCACCAATACAAGTGGAAATAACCATTTCAGCCACGGCAGAAACTCACTCGGAACTCTGAATTTCGGCCCATAATCATCCGCCCAGTTACTTATACGTTCCATAACAAGCCCCTTACTTGAAATAAGCGATACAATATTGTTTTCTTATACGGTTGATTATAGGTAACCTCGGCGTACCGTCAAGAAAATCCGGTCAGAAATTCTCTGGCAGCAAATAAGGGCAATAATGCCACAAAAAGAGCAAAATTTCTAACGTTCCCTAAAGAATCGAACGATTTACTTTTGACTATTTTAGATTGACGGTTACCGATTAACAACGTATCATTAAAGGCGGCGTTCGTTGTGACTTAATTCAAAATAGGGAACCGCAATCCGGCGGGAAGAAGAAGATGGCTAAAACCAAATCCAAAGCTGATAGCTTCAGTGTTTTGTTCGCATGCATTGGCAGACGCGTCTCCTTACTCAACAGCTTTCGCCGGGCGGCAAAACAACTGAAAATAAAGGCTTCATTCTACGGCACGGATACCACTGAACTGAGTCCCGCCCTGCAGTTATGTGACAAGGGCTTTTTGGTCAAACCCGTAACACACCCCGGCTATATCAGGCAGTTGCTCTCTATTGTCAAAAAAAACAAGGTAAAATGTCTCGTCCCTACCGTCGACTTGGACCTGAAAATCCTGGCCCAGAACAAACCGAAATTTGCCGCGATGGGCTGTTGTGTCCTTATCTCTGCTCCGGACGTAGTCGATATTTGTCAGGACAAGAGGAAAACGTATCGTTTTTTACGCAGGAACGGCTTTGATACTCCGGTTACTTTAAGTGTTGCCTCTGCCCTCTCGAATAAGAAACTCAATTGGCCTTGCTTTCTGAAACCATGGGATGGATATGCCAGCAGAGGAAACGCCGTTCTCAACAATCGCAAAGAGCTGGCGTTCTTTGCCAGGAGGATACCGAATCCAATCTGCCAGGAGTTTATCACTGGCACTGAACATACATGCGATGTATACGTTGATTTTAACATGAAAGTCCGCTGTGTCGTGCCGAGAAAACGCATCGAGGTAAGAGCCGGCGAGGTCAGCAAGGGCCAGATCGTCAAAAACCCCCAGATTTGCAGCAAAGCTGCAAAACTGGTCGAAACACTCGGTGCCGGACCGGGTGTTATAACTTTGCAGTTATTCCTAACCGGCGATGATAAAGTGAAATTCATTGAGATAAATCCGCGATTCGGAGGCGGCGCCCCCCTCTCAATCAAAGCAGGTGCAAACTTCCCAAAATGGATATTGCAAGGTTTACTCGGTAGAAAAACAAATATCCGTTTCGACGGCTTCAAGGATAATCTAATTATGCTTCGCTACGACGACGAAGTCTGGATTGACAATTTTAAGTCTAAAGAAAGTAAGAGATGATGTTTGAAAACCTTATCGGCAATGAGAGACCACTGAGTTGGGCGCTGAAGTTTTGGCCGGTTCTGGCCTCGTCGTTTGTCTTTGCACTGGCAGCTACCTGGTTGTGCAAAAAGGTGGCCGTAAAATTCAAAATTGTCGACACACCTGATGACCTCGTAAAAACACATAAAGAGCCTATAGCGTATCTCGGCGGAATCGGTATGCTCATCGGACTGACAGTAGGCATTCTGGCGGGTATCTACTGTTTGAGAAACGAAGAGTTTTTCAGCACAATGTTGAAATGGCTGCTCGGAATACTCGCCGGAGGAGCAATAGCATGTTTCGTGGGACTAACCGACGATATATTCGAGATAACACCGGCAAAAAAAGTCCTTGGCCAGATCGCCGCTGCTATTATTTTACTCGTGGTAGGTATTAAGCCAAACCTGCATTTCTTGACCGATTCTCCTTTGAATTTCCCGATACCCAATAATCTTTTGGAGATTCTGAGTGTCGGCATCGTGATATTTTTTGTGCTTGGGGCAACAAATTCATTAAATCTCCTCGATGGCCTTGATGGTCTTTGTGCCGGAGTAACAGCGATTATTACCATGGCTATGTTGCTCTTGGCAATTCACCTGGCAACCTGGGGTTACAGCGACGCAGGTGACCCTGTACGGATTATAATTTGTCTTGGCCTTGTAGGTGGCGTCTGTGGTTTCCTGCCTTTCAACCGGCATCCGGCAAAGATATTTATGGGCGATGCCGGCAGTATGCTGCTGGGCTTTACAGTAGCGGCGCTGATGCTTTTATTTGCCGAGCGGGTCCCCCGATGGTGGTTGGCTTCTATCGTCGTCTTTGGCCTGCCTATTCTCGATACGGCTGTCGCTCTCGTGAGAAGGTTGATTAATCACAGACCTTTATTTGTTTCCGACAGAGGCCATATTTACGACCAGATGATTGACAGAGGAATTCCTCTGAAAAAGACGGTTGCTGTTTGTTACGTGCTCGCTGCCTTTTACGCTGTGATTGGCTTGGTGATGAGCCAGATTAGAACATGGTATGCGGCTGGTGTATATGTAGCGGTCTTTGTCGTCTCGGCTTTTGTTGTGTGGTGGAAAGGATACTTGAGAATGGAAGGCCTGAGAGGGGCCATTCGCAAAGAAGATTAATGTCATATCTACCCGCATCAGGATGTTGATACCTGGATTTTTAATAGGGTAACTTTCCTGCTTGATAGTCCGCAAATAGCCTGCCCCAGGGGCTCTTTTCAAGCCAGTTATTTACCATCTTCCTGCCACGGGATGGGTACCATATTTTGTCATGATAAATTGCTGAAGAGAAAATGAAAATATATACGAGAGGTGTATGAAACATCAGTTTCTGAAGCCATCGCATGGGTCCGAACCAGAACAACTTGCCTACGTTGGAGGCTGTATTATCACCTGTCACAAATCCCCAGTTCTCTTTTTCTACATCAACATCACCGACAATGTTAATTTCACTGAACCGTCCGGTGCCAAGCCCTCGCTCATGTGCCAACCGAATAAACTTATGTTCCATCGGCTCAAAGCCCATCATTTTTGCAGAGACCGCATCAATGGCGACACAATCATCCGAAGCCAAAAGAATATTCTTGGTTATAGGAATCATTGTTCGTGGTCCGGGTCCGTTACCAGCCGTAGTACCGTCCGCGACCGTGAAAATCCCTCTATGGATTTCCTTTTGGATAGCCAGAAGATCAACAAGCGTTTCATCGATCTTGGAGTGGCAATAATGCCGTTTGTTATCGAGCAGTCCACCAAAGGCATTTTTCATAGCGCCTGTGAAGTTCGTGTATATATGGCACTTAATTGTCGGCAGGTGGATAATATTTTTGTCTTGGAAGTAATCTGGTATGTAAATGCCCTTGGGAAAGATTTCATTCAGCACTGACATCTTGGCTCTCGGCTCATACCGTTGCCACCTCATATCTGATTGCTTGAAGTTATACTTGATGGGCACGCCATAGTGTTCACATACGGGTCTTTGCTTGTTCAGCATCTCTCCTACTCTGGCGCTCGTAACTACTGTCTCGTTCTCAACGCACACCAATTCCTTAAACCCGGCTTTGTATAGGCCCAGTATTGTACCTTCCAGTTGCCACGGAGTTGTATTTGCGCCGGGATACATCAAGTGCCATGAGAGATTGTTCTTAAGAATAGTGGTCGAATCGGCGTCCAGAGCATCCTCGACCTGGGCCAGTTGCATTGCTCTCTGGATGTCCTGCAGGATAGTTTCCGGTGTTGTTCTTACAACAGCAACTTTGCTCATCAAGGTTTCCTTTTACTATGGCGTCAGAGACGTGCTATTGTCGGTTGACCACGCGATATATGGGCCCTGCTCTGATGAAATCATAACGCTCAAGTAAATAGTCGGGGCAATAACCTGCCTCAGGCGAAACAACATAAATCGTTCGCTCAGCCATCAGCTCGCCAATAGTATCTACCGAAGGCAGTGGAATACGGTTCCTGTAGTTTCTGTGCTCGGAAATTATTTCCACGTCTTTACGGAGCCCCTTAATTTCTTGAATGTTCCAGAGTGGATAAACCGTAGTACCATCCGCAATTATTATCGCCGCATTTTCAACGCCCGCCAGTGCTTCACTTGCAAATCGTTCCGCGCCGTCGTATCCGGTTTTCCATGGCTGCAGAAACCACGTATACTCTTCGCGGTGGGGAACCTCTCTTCTGGTGAGTTTGAATCCCCTGTTTTGCGCTGTAATAGGGGCGATGATATAAATTGGAATTGGCAGCAAAGCAAGGATGAAGACTATACAAGTCGGAATCCTTCGATTAGACCCGCAAGCAAGCATGTTAAAGCCTATACCAATTAGAATTGAAGCTAAACAATAAAAGGGTATGAAAAACGCGTATCTATCCGGCACGGTGTACCTGAAAGCGAATATAAAGAAAAGTATTAACAATGCCAAAAAGATATACCTGAAACCGCGGGATGGCGCTGATTTCTTGAGTGCGTAGAGACCTGCAAAGAAAAATATGGCATTGGGAGTCGGGAAATTGTATGCAATAAATATCATGTTCTCTTTGACAAGCGTTATCAAAAGACGCATGTTTGTCAAAAAACGGATGTTAAGAACGGCCCCTTGCCAGCTATTGCCGAAAAGTGCTGAGACCAGGGTGGCTGTGAAATCCCCTGTTTCAATATACTTACTGATAATGAGGTATCCGTAAGGCATTGCACCGACTATCCATAATCCGGCAATAACGCCCAGATGCTTTAATCTTATCTGTTTTTGGGCCAATAAAACTATCATTAATACCAGATAGCATGTGAGGGCAATAACAGCCCACATATGATTGGCAATTGCTAAGCCGTTAAAGAGTCCGAGCAGGCACAGATAACCAATACGCCTACTCCTGAAATACTGCAATAGGAATATCAATTCCGCCGTGAATAACGCGGTATAAGATGTATAAACCTCAGCTATCGAGGCATGCTGCCACATCGTATGAGAGAGTGCTAATGTAATTGCAGCAATCACTGCGGGCATATTTCTGCCAAGCCATAATCTTAGCAGCAAAAAAATGTTTGCCACTGAAATGGCAGCACATATTGCAGAAATAAGGTTTATTCTGTATCCATATTCGCCAATGGGTATATATTTTACGATGATGCCTGTTATATGATAGAGAGGATGCGATAACGCCAGCCCGAGTTTGCCTTCGATGTCGTTCTGCCAGATTCGGTATTGATACATCCCGCTGTCCTGCCACAGCGACCCCGGCGCACAGGTTGCTATATAAAGCACTGCCGCCGATAATAGCACCGCAGCGTAACCAACCTTGATATTGCTAATATTTGACGATTGCATATTCGAGTTTACGATTGACTAAATAGTTACCGTCAGGTACTGCGTGTCAGCAACGAACCGTATCGCTCCTTCATAAGCGGCAGGGACAAGTATCGTTTCTCCTGCCTTGAATTCGACGGGGTTTCCTTCGGCTCCCAGAATCGTTCCGAAGCCCATTAAAATGACTAACGTTTTCATCTTTCCGGGAGAAAGCAGCAGCTCACAGTTTTCAGTTTGGTGCCCTTTATCTATTTTGAAGTATTTACAATCCACCAGCCGGCCTGTTGTTGTTACCGAAAGATTGTCCTCGGATGCATCAAAGTGTATGCTTTCCATCGCTTCTTCGATATGTAGCTGTCTTGGTTTGCCCGTATCGTCAACTCTGTTGAAATCAAAAACCCGGTAAGTCGTATCCGATGGTGTTTGAATCTCAGCTATTAATAAACCTGCTCCGATACTGTGGGCGGTCCCTGCTGGAAGAAAATGGCACTGGCCGGCCTCTACGGTTACTTTTGTTAATAGCTCCGCAACGTTACCTTTTTGTATAGCTGCGGCAAATGTATCTTTGCTTACCCCTTTTTTGAGCCCCTTATAAATTACTGCTCCCGGTGCTGCAGAAATAATATACCAGCACTCGGTTTTGGGCTCTCCCTTTCCCATCCGTTCACAGGTTTGCTCATCGGGGTGGACCTGCACGCTCAGGATGTCCTGGGCGTCAAGAAGCTTAATTAACAAGGGAAAGGGCCCGGTGAAATTTTCATCGCCTGTTATTTCTTTCGGGTAATTTTGAATTATGGAGCTAAGCGTTTGTCCCGCTAATTCCCCGTTTGAGATTACGGATTTGTCCTCCGGCAAATCGGCCAGCTCCCAGCTTTCGCCGATTTTTTCGCCGGAGAGTATCTCCTTACCATAATCTCGCAGTTTCTGCCCACCCCATATTCGCTGCTTCAATATCGGGCGAAATTTTAACGGATAAAATCTCATCAGCCCGATTCTACTTTATCGATGACGGCCCGTCCAGATTTACCTGCCCTTTTTCCCGCCGCAGCGAGGGCACAGTCCCTCAAGCCGAACCTGCTGGCGATGGATCACAAAACCCTTCTTCAAACCTTCGACAATAGAAACAGACAGTCCGACAAGGCAGCGTATTACACCGCATC
>JBARPZ010000277.1:0-2235 GCA_049643445.1 Sedimentisphaerales bacterium | reverse complement strand
GTCAGGATTTTACTCTTTATCTTCCTTAGGCTTGAACAGGCCCTTTATGCCATCCGTGATCCCTTTAGTGGCACCGCCCGCACCTTTTATTGCGTCTCCGCCAACGTCTTTACCGGCACCCAGGATTTTGCCTCCTTTGTCCACGAAAGCCGTCGGCAAGGCCCCAAGTTTACCGAGCTGCGATGTCAGAGAACCGAGCATTTCCTTTGGCAGAATACCGGCTCCCTGCTCGGCAATCCCTCCTGCGATGGCCAACAAGACCTTGCGGACCAAGGCACCCGTATCGATGTCATTTTCACCACCCAAATCTGTCATTTCGATAGGGGCCAGCTTCAACGTGAGAGTGTCAACTTTACCAGGCAAAGGCAACAACTTCACTTTGACCCGTGTATTAGTGATTTGGAGGGAATCTATATGGAGTTTTTTGCCGCCCGGCTCAGACGGCCCGTCTTCCTTGGCCGGAAGCGCCTTTATTATATCCTGAATATTATTACTCGTGATGCCTCTCTGCTCCAAAACGACATTCATGCCATCCAACTTTATTTCCTTGATATTAACAATATCGGTCAGCAAGGAACCCGTTTCTACCGCTATTTTTGCATTACCCAATTCGAGAAGCCGCTCATATTTGTAGCCCGGTGGATTATCAATCACAAGATTTTTAAAGCCAATCTTACCGCCCAGAATGGAGAGGTTCACACTGTCGACGGCCACCGCAACCTGCAAAGTTTTGGTCCCCGCCGACTCAATGGCCATTTTCACCGCGCTATCGGCGAACAAATTAATTGCTATCACAGCGATAATAAGCAGAATCACAATTACCGACAAAACAGTATACAGGATTTTAAGTGACTTTTTCATTTGACTGCCCTTACCAAGATAATATTTGGATTCTCAACTCTATCACACAATATTCTTTCATTTATTGCCACTCGGTCCTTTGTAACCCAGCCCTTTGTCTGAAATCAACGTACATATAACATCAGCAGTATAGAACGGCAATAAAACAAACACCACTAAAAACTGTAACCTAAACCGAGCATATACTTGGTATCCGTTGTCCCGGCACCTATAGCCGGAGTTGTGTCATAATTGAGAATGACCTTGAAATTCACAAACATTTTCTCAGTAAAGTGAGCACGAATTTCACCTGTCGACGTGAGATAATAATCAGAGAACTTCTCCAAGCTCGGATAGTATGTAAGATCATGAATAAACTTGAGGTTCTTAGCCAATGTCTTGTCGAAATTATAACCAAGCTGTGCTGATAACTCAGCATTGCTGTCGGTCTGGTTCTCGTACTTCTCGTAAAGAGAGGCCAAACCACCTTCGGTTGAAAAGTTCATATTCTCCGATTCAATCCACTGATACCCGCCACCGCCGCCGACTATGACTCTGCGGTCAAGCTCTGCTATCTTGTCAGTTTCATAGCGGCCGTCAAGATACCCATAAAACTTCTTTGTGAAAAAGTAATCATATTTAGCCCTCGTGCGCCACCAATTCTCTGTAGTCTTGTCTTGGCCGGTGTCCGGGTCCTCCTGCTTGCCTCTGGCATAATCCGCGCTCAGCTTTGTCCGGTCTTTTTCGGTCCTCTTGCTGAGATTAGCGCTGGCACTGATGGCCTCTGTCTTTGTATTACCGTGTGTAGAAGTTACAGCCGCTGAGACATTCCCTGTCCACTTAGGCTTTGGCGGGGGCGGTGGATTTATCGAAGAGATAGCAGCAACGTCAAAATCCTGGGCCTTTACTGTCTCAGCTCCTTCGATAGCAAACTTGCCGGCTTTCGAGCTGACCACTTTTTGCACAAGAACACTGCCGTCTTTAAGATGAACTTCAATTGCCTCATCCGTGCTGAAAGTCTTAATTTTGGATATATCTATGGTTATTTTGCCGGCAACATCTGATTTGAAAACCAATTTACCATCCAGGGCATGAGCGATCTTGCCGGTAAGACGGTCTCCATTTTTGAATATGAGTTCATCAGCTTGTATCGCCTGAGCAAACACGCCAAGAAACACCAACAACACTAATATTTTGCCACGCATCATACTCTCCTTTCAATATAAATTATTAGGAACCATTAAGTACATTTGCCATTACATACATCAAGATAAAACGAACTGCATCTTTTACGAACCTCCTGTTCTGTCAGATATGCCAAGCGGTATATTACCATTATAATTATGCGTGCTTGCGGCTGAAAATCAACAAAATTCACCCAAATTCCACGTATTT
>JBARPZ010000276.1:0-6619 GCA_049643445.1 Sedimentisphaerales bacterium | reverse complement strand
TTCTCAGCATTGTACTTTTCGAGAAAGTCCATATTACACAAGTACTTACGAAAAATGTTTTGCAAAACCAAACTCTTGGGTTTCATAACCAATTGTTATTATTCGACTTATAATGGGACAGTAGTGTATCAAAATATAAATGACCTAAATCCAAAACTTTGCCTATCTTGCCAAATAATGCTTTTTTTTGCGTGTATCAATAGAACTATATTTAGTTTGATAAATATTATACGATAGGAAATGTTAGATGTAAAGTAAATAATTAAAAATATTGGGCTTTTATTAGACGCCCCAGTGAGATAACGCTTTGCTATCTCACGGGGCAGGCAGATTAGGAACCAAGACTCAAGACACCAGACTCAAGGTGAGTTGCGTTTAGCTCTGCCACAGGTATAGGTACGGACAAGGGGAGTTCGGAGATTGTCCACGCACCAAATTTAAAAACAAAATTGGTGCGGGATCTGCGCTCATTCTGAGCTTGAGAAACATTAGAGAGAATCCGACCCGCCGTGCCGGAGCCACGGCGAGGCAGGAGCGATTCAACGGGAAAAGAGATAAGACCAGTACTCAAAGCTATCTTGCCTTGGGTTTTCTTTGTAAAGCCTGTCCTGAGCGAAGCCGAAGGGCCAACCCGCCTAATAAAAGCAGCAAAAGCGTTGCCGGTTAAGATGTCAGCAGGGAGATAAAATGTCAAGCAGAAAATAATTTGTTAAAACGCGGCAATATCTGATATAATCAGAATATGAGAAAAATCGCGTTATATCTTGATACATCGGTTATTAGTTTTGCCTTGTCGAAAGATATTTCCGATGACTACAGAAATATTACACTTAAACTGATTAAGGAAATCAACAAAGGCAGGTGTGAAGGATATATTTCAGATGTTGTAATCCGTGAGCTGGGCAATACGCGAGATGAGGTCAAACGCGAGAATTTGCTCGAACTTGTTGATAATACCGACTTTAATGAGGTTTTGTCGGTCGATGAAGAAATCGACAGGCTGGCAGATAAGTATATCGCAGAGGGAATTATACCCGCTGTTTACAGAGATGACGCTTTGCATATTGCATTGGCCAGTGTCAAAGGGCTTGATATTTTGGTAAGCTGGAACTTTAAACATTTGGTAAAGCACAAAACAAGAGTTGAAGTAACCGGTGTTAATACACTGCTCGGATATAAGGCTATAGATATTTGTACGCCGTGGGAGGTAATAGAAGATGACTAAAGAACCAAAACCAATGCGGGAAATTCATCAGATTCAGGAAAGTATTTCTGAAAAGGAAAAAAACCTGTCTCCGCGTGAACGAATTAAGAAACTCCATGAAGAGTCAGCAGAGGTTATAAAAAAATATGGTTTAAAAATCAAAATGGCCTCAAAGGCTTGATTATTCGGATTAAAACTTCAAATTTTCAACAAATGGCTTTGGCCGCCGACAAAAAGATGTTTGGGTAAATCCCACCCTGCCAAAAACAAAAAAGGGCTATAAGCGTTAAACTTACAGCCCTTGCTAAACTCGAAATTCTAAACCCATCCTTCGCTCTGCGGGCTACGGAGGGCAGGCAGATTAGGAACCAAGACTCAAGACGCCAGACTCAAGGGATAAGAGCACAAGGCATCTGGACCCGCCAGAGGCGGACAAGTGCTCGATACGAGAAGGACTGATTAAGTAAACCCGCCTTACTGTGTGGCGGGTAAAAAAGGAGAGAACAGCTTGTATCGGTAATGGAAACTCTGGCGTAAAGCCAGGCTTCCAAGAACAAGGAGGTCAGACGTTTGAGTCTTTGGTAAAATCGCCTGACAGGTTTTCATGAAACACTTTCAATACCGTTTCTATATCGTTCGCAATTTTAATACAAGGCCACTGCTTTTTTTCTTCTAACCGAGTATATGTAAGATGAGCAAGATGTTCATGTGCGTTTTGTTCTGTATCTTCGAGTAACTTTGTTTTTGGAGGCCGGATACTTTCCCAATGGATGTCAGATGTAAAGTATTGACTTGCTCTAACCGTGTCCTCATGTGTTTTATTCTTGTATAGAAATTCGATAAGTATTCTGGCGTGGATGAGAAAGGACTCTACCAATTCATTATGAATCACGCCCGTGCCTTGATTGTCGATAGCAAGGATATTCGCCAAAGACCGTAGCATCAAGACTTCATACTTATTAAGTTGTTTCAGTGCACCTTTTAATTCTTCGACGGTTCGATTTTCTGTCTTTGCTTTACTCATTTTATTAGCGATTCCTCCTCAACATCACAGCACCGAGACCACGCAGGACAAATCAAGGCAGTCAGTTCTTCGAAGCCTAAAGTTCTTGTTCTATCAAACTTGCTTTATTGGGGTATCTTTCCTTCAAAAATGGCTTGATTTTGTTGCTCTTTACGAGTTCAACAAACTTGTCAGTTGAGATGCCGTTGTTTTTAGTACACTGTGCACTTACCGTCTGGTATCTTACATCACCAAGCTCTTTAACTCGTTGTTTAAAAGCTTCGGTATGAGTTACCCCGCTTTTCATGAGTTTAATAACAGGAATCAAGTAATCACGAAACTTCTCATGACCTTTACGTCCCAGAGGTTTCTTTGTATTTGTGCCTGATGGTTGTAATCCCGTGCCTGTTGTTGGAGTTGTTTGCTTCGATTGAGAAAAGTAAACGAAATGTTGCTTCTTGAGGGCTTGTATTTTTTGCTTTTTCTCTTGCTTTAAATCGCCAATCTCTGCTTTGTTAGCGTCAATCTGTGACTGAATAGATTCGTACTGTTCCTCTAAATTGCTTATGCGGGTGGTGAGCTTTTCGATCTTTTCTTGATACGTTGAGCTAAGGCATTGTATTTCTTCTTTAATGTTGTCAATTTCCTTTTCTCTCTCCTCAATATGCTCGGCTATCCTTATCCTTCCATCTTCGTCTTTTTCCAAGAATTCTTTGCCGAGAAATCGTTCGATTTTTTCGATTGTACCATCATCCTTGAGCTGATGTCTTGCAATTGAAAAGATTAACGTTTCTGTGAAATTAGCCTTTCTCCAGAAAGGTGAGTAAAACCTAATTTCTTCACCATTCGATATAATGGCAAGGATTGGCCTCTTTTCGTCGCAATATCGTTTGAGTTGCGGTATGTAATTATCCATGTTCTTGCCGTAGCTCTTTGCCTCTATCAGAATGGTATGATCGGAAACTCTGTCAATGAGAATATCTATTCTGTTGCCTTGTGCGGAATGTTCGAAATCAAGGTTCTTGTTATAGCCAAATGATTCAAGAAAAGGTATTATAAACCTGTATTTTACATTGTTCTCGTTGTGACCTATATCACCAACAGACATTTCTGCCAATCTTTGCAGTTCACTTTTACGCTCTGGATTCATATAACTACCATTTCCCGGATGAATCTCATTTATGGCAGATAACGCTTCATCTGTGGCAAAACACCGTTCATCTGCGACGTATTAAGCCTTATTTATTACACACGGGCAGGATGCCCGTGCCACAAGATTAAACTTCATATATGGCATATTCTAACAAATTTTATTTGGTTTGCACAACTTCATCCGGGAAATCCGGGTTTAAAGTCCCCCGTTAGGCAAGAAATTTACTTCTGCTGGAGATATTGGTGCGTATTGTGCAAAAACCGACACAGTAAGAGTTACGGCTCTGTCTTTGCATGCCGGGGCATTGCGATTGTTCCCGTCCTGGCGACGCTTTTAATGCCGTAAGGCTTACAGCCATTTATGAACGCTTCTATCTTGGCCTCAGGCCCGCTGACTTCGACCATAATAAACTTCGGCCCAAGGTCCACAACTTTTCCCTTGAACATCTCTATTAAGGACAGGATTTCGGGCCTTTTTTCCGGCGGCGCCGCGATGCTGATAAGCATCAAATCGCGCGCCACTACCGGCTCACCGGCAAAATCCTGGACCTTAACGACGGGAACAACCTTGGCCAACTGTTTACGGACCTGCTCAACGACCCTGTCGTCGCCGACGACAACAATCGTCATTCGGCTCAACTTCGGGTCCTCGGTTCTCCCGACAACAAGCGAATCGATATTAAACGCCCGGGCCGCAAACATACCGGCAACCTGGGCCAGAACGCCGGGCTTGTTTTCAACTAATGCACTTATTATATGCTTCATTTTTCAAACCGCTTTCAAAGTTCAAATCAGATTAACCTTTCCAATATATCAAGTCCGTCCATTTCATTCAGGCTTTTACCTGCCGCTACCATCGGCCACACATTTTCTTCTCTTTCGATTCTAAAGTCAACCACACAGGGCCTCTTTTCCGCTAACATCGCCTTGATGACTTTTGGTACGTCGGCTTTTTTATCACAGGTCTTTCCGACTGCTCCCAGCGCACTTGCAACAGTTGCATAATCAGGATTGGCCAGATAGCTTTTGGAATATCGCCTGCCATAAAAAAGCTCCTGCCATTGCCGGACCATTCCCATATACCCATTGTTCAGGATGCAGACCTTTATCGGCAGGTTATGCTCGACTGCCGTCGGAATCTCGGTCAAAGTCATATTGAAGCTATGGTCGCCGTCGATATCGATAACGGTCATGTCCGGTTTGGCTATCTGGGCGCCTATGGCCGCGGGCAGACCGAAGCCCATCGTCCCCAGACCCCCGGAGCTGATAAGCTGCCTGGGCATGCTATAATGATAAAACTGAGCGGCCCACATCTGGTTTTGGCCCACGCCAGTAGTTATGATTGCGCGGCCCTTCGTTTGACGACAAAGCTCATCAATAACATACTGAGGTTTGATCTCAGATGAGTTTTTGTCATAGCGAAGTGGAAACTTTTTCTTCCACTCGGCGATTTTGCTAAACCACCGTTTCCTTGGTTGGGCTTTTACTTCCTTAATCATTTCAGCAAGTATGTCTTTGGCATCGCCAACAACCGGAATATCCACGTGCACATTCTTGGATATGCTGGATGGGTCGATATCGATATGGATTATCTTTGCATTCGGTGCGAAAGTATCGAGCTTCCCTGTGACCCTGTCGTCAAAGCGGGCACCTACGGCAATCAACAAGTCACATTCCTGCACGGCAAAATTGGCATACGCGGTTCCGTGCATCCCCAGCATATCCAGCGATTCGGGCCTGCTCTGGTCGTAGCTTCCCAGTCCCAAAAGTGTTGTTGTTACGGGCAGATTCGCTTTTTGGGCCAATGCCCGTAATTCATCGCTTGCGTTTGCGATGATAACGCCGCCGCCGACATAAAGTACCGGTTGCTTGGATTTGTTTATGGCTTCGGCCGCCATTGATATCTGCCTGGCGTGGCCCTTGGTCCGGACCCGATATCCCGGCAGATCAATCTTGTCGGGGCCATCTGTACTGGTCTTGTTGACCTGAACGTCAACTGGTATATCGATAAGTACCGGCCCGGGCCGGCCGGTCGAAGCAATATGAAATGCTTCCTTTATAAGTCGGGCAAGGTCTTTGACGTCCTTCACGATACAGTTATATTTCGTAACAGGGCGGGTAACGCCCGTAGTGTCGGCCTCCTGGAATGCGTCGTTTCCTATTAGTTCCGTGCGGACCTGCCCTGTCATCGCAACTAATGGTATCGAGTCCATGTTCGCCGTCGCGAGGCCGGTGACAAGATTGCACGCGCCGGGCCCGCTGGTGGCCAGGACAACGCCGACCTTTCCGCTTGCACGGGAATAAGCGTCAGCCATATGGCATGCACCCTGCTCGTGACGCGGAATGATAAAATTGATTGGTGCATCATATAGTTTGTCAAACAGCGGCAGAACCACACCGCCCGGATAGCCGAACATTGTCTCAACACCCAGTTCAATCAGGGTATCGACTATTATCTGGGCACCTGTCTTGAAAGAGGATTTGTCTTTGGAAGCGGCCGAACGAGCCGAAGAGCGAGATTTGGACGCCATTTTCATTTTCCTTTCCTGATAAACATTATAGGACCCCTGTTTGGCCTGAAATCCAAAAACAGGAACCAATCGTTATTCCAGTTGATTATGGCTTCGCCGGGTCGCTCCGAGGAGCCAATCGCTTTTACCCGAAAAGCGACCGAACAGCTCGAAGGTTAAAAACCGTGCCATAATTCCGTAACCACCCGCATTCGCGGATGTCTCAGGTCTGTATTTGCATGTTTTCACACAAATACAAAGACATTATACACCCTTATTCGGTGTCTTTCAATTACTTGTTCGGCTTTTTCCCCGCAATTAATCACTTTTTCCGGGTTTACATTATATATGTGAACCCGAGTCCCTGCATGTATTAGGCAGGGATCCGACGTTTCTCACTTCATCATTCGAAATTCCTTGTTCGATATTCGATATTCTTTTTCTCCCTTTCCCCTTCCCTCCGTCATCCCGACCGAGCGAAGCGAGCGGAGGGATCTTTCAAAAAAATATCCCGACGTAGTCGGGATTCCACTCCGGTGTCATTTCGAGCGGAGCGCAGCGGAGTCGAGAAATCTGGCACACGAATTGAATTAGCCACTCAATATCAATGAGAACTCTGCGAAGCATTCTAAATAATTCTAAATTCTGCATTCTAACTTCTAAATTAACTTGCCCTTTGGCAAGTTCTATGTTATTTTCTTTCCCATAATGGCTTGATTGACAACTGAGGATTTCGCTTAAAAACGCCGG
>JBARPZ010000275.1:0-4747 GCA_049643445.1 Sedimentisphaerales bacterium | reverse complement strand
TTCTCAGCATTGTACTTTTCGAGAAAGTCCATATTACACAAGTACTTACGAAAAATGTTTTGCAAAACCAAACTCTTGGGTTTCATAACCAATTGTTATTATTCGACTTATAATGGGACAGTAGTGTGTTTGCCTATATAATAAATTCAGGTACGTATTTCTTACAATGAGGAACTTGATGCAATGCCAGTAACGAAGATTATTGCCACATTAGGTCCTGCAAGCAGCAATTACACTGTCCTGCGCAAAATGTTCGCAGACGGTCTGGATGTAGTCAGGTTGAATTGTTCACATGGCAGCTATAAAAAGCATCTTGAATCTATGGAGCTTGTCCGCAAATTACTTAACCGGATAAGGTGGTAACGGCGGTATCTCTTTTTCCTGTGTTTCTAATTCTTCAAGAATAACTTCAATTGCTTTATTTAATTGCTCATCGATTCCGGCATATTCTTTAGCCGGGTCATTATCAATGTAAATATCCGGTTCGACTCCGTATCCTTCGATAATCCATTTTTTACCTTCCACGTCGTAGCGCGAAAATTCCGGTTTGCGTAAATAACCGCCATCCAGCAAGGGAAGGGTACCGCGAATTCCGACAACTCCGCCCCAGGTTCGTTTGCCGATCACTTTTCCAAGTTTATACTTCTTGAACTGATACGTAAATAAATCGCCGTCCGAAGCGGAAAATTCATCTGCCAAACATACCATGGGCCCATAGATCATACTGTATGGGTCCGGCTCCGGCGCGGTATTCCTGGCGAATTCGATCATCGCAATTTCACGCCGCAGCCGTTCAATCAACATTGGCGAGACGTTCCCGCCGCCGTTTCCACGAACATCAATGATCAATGCCTTTTTACGAATTTGGGGGTAGAAATGCTTCACAAACTCGTTCAATCCATAACGTCCCATATCAGGCACATGAATATACCCGACCTTTCCATCGGTTGCTTCACTTACTTTCTCAATATTAGTCTGTACCCACTCGTAATAATACAACTTCTCTTCACTGCTTGTTGGCACCACTATTACATCCCGGCTGTCTTTCTTTACCGGCTTCGAGTTGAGTTTCAAAGTAACCTGTTTCCCCGCTTTATTGAGCAACAACTCGTAAATATTATCGACGTCGGCAGTAGACTTGCCGTCTATAGCCTGAATATAATCGCCTTGGCTTGCATCGACTCCGATTTCGGTTAATGGCGAACGGATTGCTTTGTCCCAGTTCTGCCCGCGTAATATCTTTTCAATCCTGTAATATCCCGATTTCCCATCGCGTTCAATCTCAGCTCCAAGGAGACCTGTTGTTATCCTTTTCGGTTTGGGATACTCTCCGCCGCCCACGTAAGTATGGCCCACATTTAATTCGCCTATCATCTCACCGATGATATACGTCAAATCAGCCCGGTGATTCACATGAGCGACCAGAGGTCCATAGCGTTCACGCATAGCCATCCAGTCAACGCCGTGCATATTAGGAACATAGAAGAATTCCCGCATCTGTCGCCAACATTCGTTGAAGATTTGCCTCCATTGCTCTTTCTTGTCCAGGCGGACTTCCATATCGGACAGGTCCAATGTTTCTTTCATATCGATTTTTGATTTTGGCAAATCGATAATGGCATATTTACCACCCGATACAGCCAGCATCTTCTTTTGGTCGGCCGATATCTCGTAACCGCTGATCTCGCCAAGCTCGGTTTCCTTTCGTTCTTTCAGGTCATACATCAGCAGTTGGTCTTCTTTGTCATTGCTGCCTTTTCGATTGTAATACAGGTAATCGTCGGCCGAACTTAGATTGTAGTAACTCGAAACTGCTATGGGCAGCACGGCAATGCGGTCCTTTATGCCATCGATGTCTACTTTAATGTTTTGCTTTTTCTTCTCCTTCTCCTCTTTACCCTTCTCCTTGTCTTTCTTCTCTTTCTTTGCTTCTTCGTTCGGATCAGGCTTTTCAGCGTCCGGCTTTTTGGCTTTCTCTTTTTTCTTCACCTCTACTTCGTCACTTCGAGGTTTGAATGGAGAATCGGTGCTCTTTGTCAACGTGACCAGGTAGATTCGAGACATGTCCTGGTAGGCATGGTTCCATTCGGTCCTGCTGTAAATCGGATTGAAATCCCGGTCGGAAGTAAAGAAAACAAATTTGCCATCTGAGCTGAACACTGGACTGGATGCCGAATACCACCCGTCGGTTAGCTCATAAGATTTCTTCTCCTTGAGCGAATAAATATAAATTTTGTCCATCGCTCCTACTTCCGATTTGACATAAACAATCCACCTGCTGTCGGGAGACCATGAATAACGCCTGAACTCCCATTTTTCGGATTTATCAACTTCGGTGATCTTGCTGCTCTTGATACTTACAAATCGCAGACGTAATCGTTTGTCTGCCCACAGAATCTTTTTATTATCCGGTGACCACTCGATACTGTATTTATAGGTTTCAGCGTTTCTTGTGATTTGCTTTGCCCGCCCGCTGCCGTCCTGAGGGATAATATAGATTTCATCTTCACCGGAGGCGTCAGATATGTAAGCAATCCATCTGCCATCCGGCGACCATTGGGAATTTCGCTCGTGAATTCCCGGCGAATTAGTTAGATTTCGGATAGCGCCGTATTTGGCTGGAACCGTAAATACGTCCCCTCTGGCGCCAAACAAGGCACGCTTGCCGTCCGGGCCGATTTCATAGTTGGTCACATTGTCGGCAACACTGACAATGCCGCTTCTGCCGCCGCTCAAATCCTCCTGAATGTAAATAGTCACTTTCTCATATTTCTCACTCTCGATATCAAAGCGGTAAATATAGCCTCCGTTTTCAAATACGATTGCTCTTTTACCAAGCGATGGAAATTTGATATCAAAATCGGTGAAATTAGTTAATTTCCTGGTTTTCTTTGTATTGACATCATAAACGAAAAGGTTCATGCGTTTATTTTTATCACGGTCGGAGAGGAAAAAGATTTTATCTTCTCTCCACATAGGGATAATATCCTGAGCGTCATTATTGGTAATATTCTCAATTCTTTTCGTATCGAAATCATAAATCCAGATATCATCGGCCATACCGCCGCGATAGCGTTTCCATGTGCGAAATTCACGAAATATCCGGTTATAGGCTAACTTCTTATCATCCGATGAGAAGGAGCAAAAGCCGCCGCGGGGAAGGCCCAGTTCTTCAGCAAGGCCCCCTGATTTGGAAACGGCATAGAGCTGTCCATTAAACGAATTAAATGAACGCATTCGTGAGCGGAATATGATATGTTTACCGTCTTTTTTCCAGGCCATAACAATGTTATTGGGACCCATTCGATCGGACACATCATCGCGTTCAAGTGTTGCTGTGTAGGTCAGGCGTAGAGGCACACCACCACCGGCCGGCATCAGATAGACTTCCGTATTGCCATCATATTGACCCGTGAAAGCCAGATATTGGCCGTCGGGAGAAAAACGAGCAAACATTTCGAAGCCTTCGTGGTTCGTTAGCTTACGGGCAACTCCCCCGGTTGACCGAACACTATAGAGGTCTCCCGCGTAAGTAAAGACAATTTGGTCCTCATGAATTGTTGGAAACCGCAATAGCCTCGCTTCACCTTGGGCAAATGAAGTATTTACGATTAAAACAGCGAAAACACATAAAACAAATAAGCGATTCATTTCAAGTCCTCTTTCAAGTAAAAGAATCTTCTGGTCCGATACTTCTCATCTAAATCCATACATACCGCAATGGGAACACTTGAAGCCCTTCCCATTTATATTAGTCGTTCACTGCCTAAGGATACTTGAAGCCCTTTTCATTTATATTAACCGGAATGTCCTATATAGACAGTTCAATAACCCTGTTAAGACCTCCAATCCCATTATGCTACTAAATCTATAGCGAATTTTCAACTGATATTGGCAAATGAACGATGAAAAGCATTGTGGGGAATCTCTATCGGACGCAGGAAAATCGCTGATTTTATGCCATCAGCATATTTGGTGAGAATGGAATTATTTTTTATATTTTATTTGACGGTTTCGATGCGAGGGCCGGGTGTTCCTTTAATAATTTAAGGAAACAGAACAAATGCGGCCTGAGTTATTATCGGTGGAAACAGAATTGTCCAGCTATACGCTGAAAGTGTTAATGTTATTGTGTAGGTATTGACGGAATTATGAAACGGTTTTTGGGATTTAGACAAAAAAAGGCCCGCTCTGTCGAGAATCGCAGTAGTCCGCCTGTGGGGGGTTCAGACAGCGATTCTGTCGAGGATATCAGCGGTCTTTCAAACCTATATAGCCCACAAGAGGACACCCCTGCCCATGTCCGGGATGTCGCTGATGTCCTTTGCGAGATGGGAAATATTACCGCCGAGCAGCTCTCCGCCGTAAGACAACTACAAGCGGAAAAACCAGGTTCCGAAATCGCTCAAATAATCCGGGAATTAAAAGTAGCCGACGAACCAGTGATTTCAATGGCTAAAGCGTGCTTGTACGGATTCGAGTTTCGACACGTTGAACCAGAAGACGTTGACAGAAAAGCATTTGATAAACTTGACCTTAACTACGTAAAAAGCAATCACATTATGCCCGTAGCTATACAGGGCCATACGCTCTTAGTGGCCACAAGCCGGCCCGCAGACCTCTTTGTCATAGAAGATGTTAAAAGACAGACTCGGATGAATGTTCAGGTCCTCGTATGTCCGGATGAAGATATAAACAAGGTCTGCGAGGCCTTCGAGAAAGAAAGGATTGATTACGGCCTTGACGA
>JBARPZ010000274.1:0-2361 GCA_049643445.1 Sedimentisphaerales bacterium | reverse complement strand
CGCTCGGGCTCGATGTTAGCGAGCTTGAAGACATCAAGGTCGTCCAATTGCGCCTCCATCAGGGTGACGATGCAAGCTGTTTCAATTTGAACCGGGCCCAGACACCTTCGGTGTTGGGTTTGCAGCCGGAGCAGATTCAAAACGCCTTTCGGTTCACCGACACAATTGAAGATACCCCAAAAGAAAATGGCTGGCAACTACTTAACCGCGATCTGGGCGAGGATATTGTCCCTGCAATTGGAGATAATGCGACCATTGTGTGGGCACTTGGCAAATCAGTCGGCGATGATCTCGATTACACCGACGAAAAGGGCCAAACGTTTCGGCTGCGAATCGTGGGAATGTTAACAAATTCTATCCTGCAGGGGAACTTAATCATTGCTGAAGACAAGTTTGTCGAGCGTTTCCCATCAGAAAACGGCTACAGAATGTTTCTCGTCGATGCTGACGCTGAAAAAGCTGATAAGGTAATGGAAATACTTTCCGCCGGATTGACAGACCATGGACTGTCGCTGACCCCGGCGACTCAACGACTGGCCGAGTTTAGTGCTGTTGAGAATACATATCTATCGATATTCCAGTTGCTTGGCGGCTTAGGCCTTATTCTCGGCAGTCTCGGACTTGGACTGGTAGTCCTGCGAAACGTGCTTGACAGGCGGGGTGAGCTTGCAATGATGCGGGCTGTGGGACTTAATAAAGTTGAGCTGAAGAGGATGGTGTTTTATGAGCATGGCGGACTGATGCTGTGTGGTTTGGCCTGCGGGGTTATTGCCGCCCTCGTTGCTGTTGGCCCTGTCTTAAGTTCGGCGGCGGCGCAAGTGCCCTTTTTGTCACTGGCACTGATAATCCTTGCTATTGGAATCAGTGGGCTTGCGGCGATATGGATGGCGACAGTATTTGCGCTCAGTGGGAAATTATTGGAGGCGCTAAGGAATGAATAAGTGCTATAGGATACTGGAGTCCCCCTAACGAGTACGTTATGAGAGAATCTATTATCGCAAGATTAATACCGGTCGCATTAGTTATTGTGGGTGTAGTATCATTATACCTATGGTTGAAGCGCGATGTAGCAGCCCAGTTTACAAATCGCCTCCCCATCCCCGGCAACATCCTGCAAGCATCTTCGGATGAGAACAGCGTAGAGGAGATTCGCGGCGAATTGCTCCTGTTGGATGGTGTACCAGCGGATTTACCCGGTGCCTGGCCACGATTCAGAGGGACCAACTTTGATGCCATAAGCACTGAAAAAGTTGCCCTTGCACGAACCTGGAGTCCGGACGGGCCGGCAGTCCTCTGGTCTATTGATGTCGGGGAAGGCTACGCCGGCCCCGCAATTCTCGCCGGCAGAGTCTACCTTTTGGATTATGACCGCCAAAAGCAGGCCGATGTCATTCGATGCCTGTCCCTCGATGACGGAAGAGATATCTGGCGATATTCGTATAATGTCAGGGTCAAAAGGCTGCATGGGATGAGCAGAACAGTGCCCGCAGTCACAGAAAAACATGTCGTCACATTAGGGCCGAAATGCCATGTTACCTGCCTCGATTCTGTAACCGGCGAGTTTCGATGGATGCTTGATTTGGTCAGGGATTTCAATGCAACCGTGCCCGACTGGTACGCCGGCCAATGTCCCCTCATCGACAACGGCAAGGCGATTATTGCCGTCGGAGGCGATACCCTGATAATGGCGGTAGATTGCGAGACGGGCCAAATCCTATGGCAAAGTCCGAACCCAAATAAATGGGTGATGACGCATTCATCCATAATACCGACCGAATTTGAGGGCACGCGTATGTATGTTTATTGCGCCAGCGGAGGAGTAGTAGGTGTTTCGGCAGAGGACGGAAGCATTTTGTGGGAAAACAACGAGTGGAAGATTCGGGTCGCAAACGTCGCAACTCCTGTGGTCGTTGGGGACGGCTTGATTTTCCTCTCCGGGGGATACAATGCCGGAAGCATGATGCTGCGACTAACCGAGGAAAACGGCACGATAAGCGCACAGCCTTTATTTAGACTCGATTCCGAAGTGTTTGGCTCGGAGCAGCATTCTCCCATTTTCTACGATGGCCACATTTACGGAATTCGCCCAGATAAGCACCTGACCTGTCTCGACCTGAACGGCCAGGTTGTCTGGACCAGCCCCGCTACGCATCTGTTTGGACCGCGTGGACTCGGGCCGTATATGATTGCGGATGGCAAGATATATATTATGAACGACGAAGGCGTCCTGACTCTGGCAAAGGCGAACCCGGTCGGCTATGAACAGCTTGCTGAAGCGAAGGTGCTGGAGGGGCCGGAAGCATGGGGACCTATGGCCATCGCTTCCGGAAGATTGATTGTCCGCGATATGAACCGAATGAT
>JBARPZ010000273.1:0-3880 GCA_049643445.1 Sedimentisphaerales bacterium | reverse complement strand
TCTAAATATGCCCGGTCTTTGTGTCGAGAAAGAAATATGGCAAGGAAATTTGCTATAATCTGGATAGCTTTGGTTTTTGGACTGGCGGGCTGTTTTGAAGGCACCTCTTCGGTAAGTACCGGAGGTGCCCTCAGAGCGTCTCGAATGAATACGTCGACCGGTATGGTCGAGCATTTGCAGAGTGAAAATCTGCCGGCCCTTCAATCCGTCGAGGTCTGGGAAAATGAATATGGGCCGGGGCTGAAACTCGCCACAGCTCACTATGAGATTTTCACAACGCTTTTGGAGCCTCTGATGCTTCGCCAGGTGCCCGGATTTGTCGAGTCGGCCTATCGCGGCTACCAGGACCAACTGCCGGAACCTATCGAAACGACAAGCAAATTTACGATTTACCTTTTCGCTACAAGGCAGCAGTGGGAGGATTTCACGAAGAGCTTTGCAGGTGCGCAGGCGGCGCTGTATTACAAGATAAAGGCCGGCGCGTATTATCTGAACGGTGCATGTGTTGCATATAATATCGGCAGAGAGC
Source organism: Sedimentisphaerales bacterium (assembly GCA_049643445.1). Lineage (GTDB taxonomy): Bacteria > Planctomycetota > Phycisphaerae > Sedimentisphaerales > Anaerobacaceae > CS2-K091. Next base: position 3,351 of record JBARPZ010000273.1, on the reverse strand, counting down.
GAACGTTTTCCGTTCTCGGGCACGAGGGGTGGCATCAGTTTAACGGCAGGCATTTTCAATTCCGGCTGCCAAGCTGGCTCGATGAAGGTATCGCAACGCTCTTTGAGGTACATCGAAGCGAGAAGGGGCTGTATTATTTTGAGCCGGGCCGAAATGCGTATCGATTGGGTGCGTTGAAACAAACGCTGATAAAAAACAGGATGATACCATTTAGAGAATTGATAGCCGTCAATCCCGGCGAGGTGCTTGCTACGAATGAAGCTGATACCGTAATGGCTTTTTATGCCCAATCCTATGCGCTGGTGCGGTTCCTGCGGGAAGAGGATTATGGAAAACGGCTGCGAAATTATCATCAATTGCTTCTGGGCGGCCTGAAAGGGGATTGGCTGCTCAGTGCAGTCAACCAAAGAACCGCGGCAGACAGGAACATCCCGCGAACCGTCCTGTGGAACCGAATGGTTGGACCACTGTTGTTTGAGCATTATATTGGTAATAATTTCGAGGAAATCGAGAAGGAATATACAGCTTTTTGCAGGAAAATAGTCTATCACGTTAAATTCAAGCCCCAGAACTAAAGAGTTATGACCGAGCAAACCAAAGTCCCCATTATTCTGGCATCGAGCTCGCCGCGAAGAAAGCAATTGTTGGCCGAAGCCGGTTATAATTTTACTCCTGTCCATCCGGATATTGACGAGCCGGCCTTTGTAGGGGAGGGTATCAGCCCCTGTGAATATGCTGAACGGCTGGCTTTGGCGAAGGCGAAAAGTGTTGCCGAGAAATTCCCGGATTCTTTGGTCATCGGGGCAGATACTGTTGCGGATTTCGGAGGTGAGATTATAGGCAAGCCTGCCGATGCTAAAGAGGCGGAGGAAATTACGAGAAGGCTTTTCAGCCGGGCGCATAAGGTGATAACCGCTGTGGCGATTGTTCGAATAAGCGATGGAACCGAGATTATTGAGAGCGATTCCACAACAGTTTATCCGAAGAAATTGACGGATAACCAAATTGCTGAGCATATAAAGGGCGGCTCGTGGAGAGGCAAGGCGGGGGCTTATGCGATACAGGAGGGAGGAGATGAATTTGTCGAGAGAATTGAGGGGAGTCTGACAAACGTGATGGGGCTGCCGATGGAACTTTTGCAGTCCGTCCTTGCCGGACTGAAGGGATTTGCCGGTTGAAGTATTAGCGGTGCAGATTGCGCAGTTTAACATGATTGAACGCTGAAATTGGGTTTGAATTGGGTTTGAATTGGGTTTGTATTGGCTTTGATTGGGTTTGAATTGGGTTTGTATTGGGTTTGAATTGGGTTTGTTTTTCCCACTCCACCAAGTGTCCATTTTGTCATAATTGGTTGTTAATACTTTATTTACGTTCACTTGACTTTTTCGAAAATTGGGTTTGTTTGAACAAAAAGGCCTGATTTGTAGTGCGCTCATGACATCTGTAAAGGTTTCTCTACAGTTGTAGAGGTGCCTTGTAAGCACGTAAGTACTTGTAGGCAATGACATTAGGGGCAAGTGAGAAGGAAAATCAAAGATTAAAATGTAAAATGCAAAACTGTGGAGGCCCTTCGGGCGGACTTTTATTTGTTGGCTGCTAAAAAGGTGTTTAATTAGCCACAAAAATGCACAAAATACACAAAGAAGCAGAGTAATAGAGGGAATTTCAAACAAATTGTGCATGAATAGGGCCCTTTCTTACTGATTATTGATATTTAATTCGGGCCTGCTGGCCTTTTCGTGCCCTTCTGGGCTGACGTGCGGTTCTCCGCGAAAAAACCTGCCATTTCTATGGCTGTTTACGTTTGCCTGTCGGCATACATATAAACATATTAACAGATTACCAAACAATAGACAAGGAAAAAAATGACCAAAAAAGTGCTTTTTTTGCTTGCATATCAAACGATTTGTGTTATTATTATTTTTATGAACTATTGGATAACTCTATTTGTTGTGGGGGTTATAATTAACATCAGTGCTGAGCTAATCAAAATTAGCACAGCGAGATCATACTCAGTCTTAAAAAAAAATAGTAAAGTTTCATTTAACTTTTAACTAACATTTTATGCAATTTTGTCACTGAGCATAGAAAATGCCCTGAAGTCTACCCCAGCCTCAGCTAAGTGAGCATAAGAGTATTAAGGATTTAACCAACAAAAAATGGAAAAAAAGGTACTTTTTTTGGCCACTCTGAGCACACCTGTCCTAAGCAAGGACGAAGGATCGTCAATCGAAAATACCACCTAATGGCTGGCATCATCGGTTTCCGGCCAAGCCGTCTTCCTAACTTACTATTTCAGTTTCAATAGTTCCTCCCCCACATTGCCCATTAGATATATAGAAATCTTCATCTATTCTCCTAAAAAGTTCCTTTCTACTTAGGCTAATCCTATTCGCAATTTCATCGCATTCACCACCTTCACAATTCGCTCCTATAAAAACCTCCAAATGCGAAACTGCGTTATCCACATGATTTCGTAAATTTGCCAACTTCTCAGCTGTTTCCCGACATTGTGATTCTATAATGCACTTTAACGGCTCGAGTTGTGCACTCTCTAAATGGGAAATAACAGGTTCGATTCTTTTACATGATTGTGTTACTGTCCGTTTCATTCTTTCCGCGGTCGCAGAAATTGTTAGCAACTGTTTGCAAGCAGTTTCTGCAGCTGGGACCCATTTTGCAGTTGCCTCTTTCATCGATTTCTTGTTGTTAACAGAGATACCAAACCAAGTTGAAGCACCAAATAACATTAAATTAAAAAGAATTTGCGAAGCAACATTGTAGTGTTGAGGATGTTTAATTAACAAATACGAAGGCACTCCTATCAACGCTATCACAAAAAAGAACGATATTGTAGATTTCATGTTTTCTCCTATTCCGAAAATTAATTCTATTACTAATCCAAAAACAATTCCGCATGTAACATAAGGAATGAACATCATCACAAAAAAAAACTTTCTCTTTGGCATTATCGTGCACGAGAATAAAAATGCTCTCCAAAACGCTCTTATAAAAAAAGAGTTCTGTCGTCCAGGAAGACAAAAACAACAGTCATTCTTACCTCTTGGAAACGGTTTCAATAATTGCCTGATCAGTCCAAGACAATCCTTTTTCTCCCTTTGGTCTTCACGCATCATATATCCCTACATGTAACTTTGTCATAAAGTGTGTATGGTGTGCAACTCGTTTACTCACTATTCTCATCGCATTACTTTTCCTAATGTGCTCAAGGCCATTCTGCTATGCTACTTAATCAAACCATTCAGATTTAATTCAATTCAAATGGCTTTCCACAAAGCGTAGCTTGCCATTTTTGTCGTAAATCTTCGAAAATATTGCTTTGGCCAGTTT
>JBARPZ010000272.1:0-2604 GCA_049643445.1 Sedimentisphaerales bacterium | reverse complement strand
TAATTGTAACTTGAAAGGCAGGCCCTTAAAAGCAAATTCAAGAAATTTCAGCATGGGTGAGAAGCGACAAATGTTTAAGTTTTTGAACTTTTTTAAATACTTTGGCAAGATTTCAGCCTTTTCTTCGTATTTAATAGGAAGTGAATAACACATGTTAGAGAGTATTTTTTGGCTACGCAAGAAGTTGTCTGTAAATTTTTTCATTTTGCATAGGCGGTTCAGTCGTTCACTCCTGTGTTCATGTTCAGATATCGTTTTCCAGTGAGCCATCGTTCATCCGTCTCCATCAATACTGCTGAGACCAATCGCAATACCGACTCTACGCTGGGGAACAGGCCGACGACCGAGGTGCGTTTCTTGATTTTCCCATTAAGATTCTCCAGCCAATTGCTTGTCCTCAATCTCTTTTGATGAGCTTTAGGCAGCTTAAACACACTCAGTCCTTCAGGGATATTCGCCTCCATCCAGGAGGCTAACGGTGGAGCCGATTCGGCATACTTGGTGACGGTTTCTTTAAGTCGTTGACCAGCTCGGTGTCGATCCGGGGCGTCAAACACATCACGAATATCTTCTGCGACCTCGTGGGCCATCGCTTTTTTCGGCACATAGGCCTGGGCATTTTGCTGCAGATGGTACTGGCAGCGTTGCCACGGCACAGAAGCAAAGACCGCTTTTCTGGCGGCAGCCAAGCCTTTATGGTCATCGCTTGTAATCATTTCGAGTCCGTGGATCCCTCGTTTTGCAAGGGACATCAGGAACTCTCGCCAGTGCACTTCAGCCTCACTCAAGGCAGCGGAGACCCCCAGCACAGTTCGCTTGCCATCTTTCTGCACACCGATAGCAATAAGGACTGCTACATCGCGTACAATGCCGTCAATGCGGGCCTTTTCGTAACGGGCATCGAGAATAAGGTACGGTGTTGGCTGGGCATTAAGCGATCGATTCCGCCATGCCTGCAGTGTTTCGTCCAGCTCGGCAGTTGCCTTGGAAACGCTGGAACTGCTTATGCCGTGGCCGACGAGTTTCTCGAGGATCGGTTCAACCTTGCGCGTCGAGACGCCCTGGATGTACATCTCAGCGACAGCCAGCGTCAGGGCTCGTTCGGTTTGCGGCCCTTTGGTCAGCGCCGAGGGATAGAAACTGACATCGCCGCGAACCTGCGGTACTTTGAGCGGCACAGGCCCAAGGCGGGTGTGTAAAGTCTTTGGCTTGAAGCCGTTGGCGTATCCACACCTGGTATCGGTCCTTTGATAGGGCTCGGCTCCGAGCACATCTGCCCGTTCGATTGCCATTGCTCTGTCCATTAGCTGACTCATTGCCTGCGAAAAACTGTCAATTCCGCCGTGTTCATTGATGAGTTCTACGAGATCTTCGAGTACAATCTGGTTCCGGGTCATGTTCGTTCCATCCTTTCTTTTCGCTAAAAAGATTTTATTGGAACGACTTGGCCCGCTTTTGCAACGCTTTCATGTGGGGCCGTTTTATTTTCCCCCTCACCTTCTTACGAAGGGGGAAAATAAAACTACTTTACTCAAATTTACAGAAAGAGTCTTACACTACCATGGCCCTTTGGACTTAACGATACCTGCCGGTCGAATGCGTGAGTGGCCGATGGTATATCTCTTCCAGTTTGTCGTACAGCCGCTGCTGCCAGTTTGGCGCGGTCAAGTCGGACTCGTCGAGGAACGATGCGGCGATATTATTCTCTCTATAGACGCTCTTGTCCTGCTCAGCGAGCCGGTCTTTCGCCGGTGTGTATTCGATCACCGTATTATTATAAGTCGGCAGTGTAAAGTCAGGCCGTCGGATTCTACGCTGTCCATCCTCCCACACTAAGAGAGGCTCTTTATAGAAGAACGGGATCCGGCAGTCGTCGAGCATCCGGCCTATTGCTTCCTGGCCCCTGGACTCATACTCCTGGTCAAGTTTACCCATATAATATTCAAGGTCCGGTGTCGGTGTTCTTGTCTTCATTCTCTATCAACCTCCTCATCAACCTCCTCCATTAACCTCTTTGGTCTTATCCACCACTCGCATGGCAGCCCTGGTGAGCTTCTGTTCGGTACGGACGATTACCTTTAAGAGTCTGCTGTTATGGCGCTGGAGTTCTTCGGCGGCTTTGACGGCGTCACGGAGTCTCTGGGGATTGGATTGAGCAGTGTATTCTTGAGCCTCGCGGGTCAATTGGCATATCCTGCGTTCGTTTTCGGCAACGGCCCTGTCGAGTCGCTGCAGGCGGGTATCGATACCGATGATATGTCTGTAGCGATCGGCTAATTCGGCGGACAGCTTTTTCTTAGCGGATGCCGGCAGTTTGGCAACTGAATGACGGGTCTCCTGTAGTCTTGCGATATGGCCGTTTCGGATCCTGTGCGCCTTTGCCCGCAGCTGCGCCATTCTTTGGGTGAGCCAGCCTTCCGCGGGCAGGATCTTTCTAAGCTGCTGTAAAATCTCCCCTGCTTCTTCAGGGTGTTCATCGAGCGTTTTAGCTTCGTGGCGGACATTTCGCATCCTCTTAGTCAGGCGATTTGACAGGCGCCGGTCTTTATAAAGATCGCTCATGTCATGTCGAATATCTCTGACGAAGGGGCGACTGTACTGCAG
>JBARPZ010000271.1:0-2589 GCA_049643445.1 Sedimentisphaerales bacterium | reverse complement strand
ACGCCCCTGAAGCAAATAGATACCTGAAGCGTACCTACAGGTCTCCGTGGGTAATACCTGACAAAATATGAGGATGTATACTATGATATCTCTACAAAAGAAGCTGGGCTTATTATTGGTTCTTTTCTTGATAGCAGTGGCTGCTGGCGGAGAGAACTGGCTGCAGTTCAAATACGATTGTCGGCATTCAGGCAATGTGCCTGATAGAAGTGTGACTACTTCGCTCGGATTAGTAGGTGCTGTTCCATTGACGGATGCTATATTTACAGCACCCGTGGTGGTAGATGGACGCGTTTATGTGGTGGATGGAGCAGGTGTGGCCTTTTGCATTGATGCTGCCACGCTGAAGGTTTTATGGAAGTTTGAGAGTCGCGGTGGTAAAGCCAACTGTAACAATGTATCATCGCCGGCTATCGTGGATCGTTTCTTTCACTATGGTACGATGGCCGGCTCTTACTACGTACTGGATGCGGCCAGCGGGACCGTAGTCAAAGAGATTGCCTGTGGAGAGCCGATTTTTAGTGCACCCGTAGTAGCTAATGACCGAGCGTATTTTGCCACACTTGGCTCACATATCTATGCTCTTGAGCCCGACGGGACAGTGTGCTGGCAATGGGATTTTGTCAAAGAGGTTATGGGCTTCACTGGTAATCGTTGGAGCGGCCGGGATTGGTGCAGGCACAAAGATGGACGGGTGACAACGAACGAGCAGTTCTGTTGTTCGAGGAATCTGGCGGTGCATGGTAAGACGTTGATTGTCCCTGCGGGAGGGTCGGTCGTTTGGTTGGAAGACCTCGGCAAAGAGGCTGAACTTCGCGCGACACAGACTCCGCGTAATGTCACTCTGGGGCTGAGTATAGGTGAGGATGGAACAGTCTATCGGCAATGGACCTTATTGGACAATGGAGGTAGGGTAGATACGCTACAACTTCGTCAGGGCAAGGTTGAACAGGGTTCTGTTGGTGGAACAAGAACAAGTATTCGTGGCGGCCTCTTAAGTTTCTGTTCGGTGAGCCTGCGCGGCAAAGATATTTATCGGTGTCGGCCGGAACAGAATTTTGGCTTATGCAGGCATTCGCCTGGCCGGGAGCAGCCGCAGTATCTCGGAGGATATCCGTCCATCGCAGCGCCAATCCTTCTTCGCGATGCAGCAGTATTTGGTGGACTCGATGGAAATCTATACGTTGTGCCGCTGTCCGACAGTGGTAAGGCATGGTCGTTCAGGACCGGTTTCGGCAGGGCAATTTCTGCCCCCGTTGCTGTGTGTGATGGTCGGATTTACTTCGGTTGTGAGGATGGTTGCCTGTATATACTCGCACCAGGAGGTAAAGCAAAGATGCCGTCGAAAGACCTCCAGCTTTCGAAAATTCGAAGCCCGCTTACAGGCAGCTTGGCCGATACCAAATACGATCGGTTTACCAGTTTTGGAAATTGGGCAAATACGAATATGGATAAACAGGGAGTAAAACCACCTTTCAAAATGGGTTGGATTCGCCGATACGAAGGCACAGCCAAGCATTTTTCCACGTTTGGCGGTGGTCGAATGTATACCCATACCGCGGAGGGGCAGATATTTGCTGTTGAACAGGAGACCGGCCGCTTGTTATGGCGAAAATATTTTCCCGGTGTACACATCTGCTACACCTCACCCCTTTATTATAAAGAACGTTTGTTGGTTCCACAGGCTGGTCTTGAAAAATGTCGCCTTCGCTGCCTGAACGCTGCGACAGGAGAGCTGTTATGGCAAGCCCCTTTTGCAGGATCGCCGAGTTGGAACCGACAGCTGCCGCCGATTGTGCACAAGAATCTTGCAGTTTACATGTTTGGCACGGGTAGGTACGGCAAGTATGCGCCACAGGAAGATGCAACAAAATTGGAATGGCTTTTCGAACACCAGAATATTCCACGTTTTCCACAAAGCCATAAACCTTTGTTGAGGGCCTATGATATTGGCACCGGCAAAGAGGTTTGGACGAAAGATTTTTCAGAATTCGGCTTCGGTGGTGATGATGCTGGTATCTGTCTGTTGGATGGGACGCTTTACTACTCATGCTATTTCGGATATTCGGCAAAGACAAAAAGAGGTATGCCGAGTGCAAAAGGCCTCACTGCGGCTCTCGATCCGGCTACAGGCCGGGTTATCTGGCTGACAACTAAGTACTTTGTTCATGGCGGCTGCACCATCTCCGGAGAAAATGGACGCCTGTATTTAGGCGGGTACAACAAACTCGAGGCAGGCAATAGCTTAGTGTGGTGCGTGGACACTAAGGACGGTTCGTTAATCTGGAAGTCCGACCCTGTCCCCGAAGCCATTCAGGTAGTAACAATAGGCCCGAGATTCCTGTTTGTGCATGCTCAATATAGAAATGGCTTTCTATTGGATAAGGATACCGGTAAAATCCTGAACACACTCACTCAGGGATATAAGTGTACGCGGTTCACCCTCTCCGAGCCTTATCTACTTGGCTCCAACATGGACATATATGATTTATCAAATTTAAATGATGTTAAATTACTTTCTACCGGACCGCGTCTGGACCCAAGCGAGTGCATTGGCACCGTTGTCTCGAATGGCAGGATTTTCTATAC
>JBARPZ010000270.1:0-3281 GCA_049643445.1 Sedimentisphaerales bacterium | reverse complement strand
GCTACCATGAGGCCGATATCGAGGCAGAGCGTATTATCAAGGCCATTGGGGCCGGGCGCTACCCCCCGGAATCAAATGAGAGACCGCCACAGCGCAAAAAGGAATTAGAGGATTGTTACCGGATACTTTCCCACTGGTGCGAAGATACAGCGGTCAAGGACATAGATTCAGAGTTCGGCGGCATCTCTGCAAGGAAGCTATTGAGCTATATCGGGGAGGCAAGTTCTCTGAAGGTGTGGCAGGTGGAGCGAATAGTCGATAAGGTTACCGAGGCTCTGGACCGAAGCCAGCCCTATCATATGATGGTTCTGGATATGGGAGATTACGGTGAGCCAGGGGCACGTCCCGTGGGAGACCATTACAAAGACGCAGCGGAATTTCTGGAGCAAACAAAAGAGATAATCATACATGATACAGTAGACGGCCAAGAGGCCAGGATGTCACTGGCCATGGCCATAGATATGCTGGAGCCGTGCAACTGGGACTTCGTCGGAAGCATTGTTACTCTATTGAAGGCAATCGGTGGAAACCTGCATCCCGAGAGACCTTATGTCTGCCATCAGCGAAATCTCAAACTCAGCCCTCTTTGCGGCCGAATGAGGACTATTTCGAATACGCTCGGAGCCTTCTGGAAAGAGGAGGAGACAGACGAGACAATAGACAGGGACATCCTCGCATCTTTAGGAGCGGCAACAGAAGTAAAACGCTGGCTTGCAGCATCGCTTGATAAAACGATAAGATTTCAATTGGAGGCCCCGCCTGACTTTTGGCTGGAATTTAGTTGAATAATTACATTCTAATGCTACAAAACAATCAACTGCAGACGAACTTTGTGTGCAGAGTTAGCTGAGGTTTTGAATTTTAGTTATTTAGCGAAAGGAGACACTATGAAAGTAATTCGACAAATAGGTTCGCTGGCGTTTGTGGCCGGGCTGTTCGTTACAATATTTGCAGGAGTACCCTGGCACGTGATCACTACCGATGATCCGGCCGTGCCCTGGTGGCTGCGGACAGCGGTGTTCTGCCTTTTGGGCGGTATTCTTGTGGTGCTGCTGACATTAGCTATCGAACAAAAGACAACCAAGATAACACAAGAGGCGGCACCACCTGTCGGGTCTGAAGCAGAAGTCTTGCTGTTGAATTCGGCGGAAGTGCCCGGACGAGAGGCACGAAAGATTCTCGGCCTGGTGCAGGGCCATACGGTATATGCTATATGGCTTGGCAAAGACCTGTCGGCGATAGTGAGGTTAATCCTTGGCGGCGAGCTGACTGAATACACAGAGATGATGGGAATGGCCCGGACAACAGCTACTAACAGGATGATGGCACAGGCCGGCCAGATGGGAGCGGACGCGATAATCAATGTTCGCTACATGACAACGAGCGTTGTTGGAAGTGCGGCTGAACTGTTAGTTTACGGTACAGCGGTCAAGCTCAGCGAATAGACGGCCTTGTGGACTTACTGAGATATGAGCAATCGACGTATCATATCCGGTCCATAACAGGCAAACCTAAATTCTCCGGGCACAGACAAAGCCCCCAACTGTGTCGAAAAGGCAAAAATATCTATTTTTTTTTGCCTCGTTAAAAAAAACTTTGCCAAGAAGAATCCGCATTATCGGGGTTAAGGGGGGGGACCTGGCTGGTCTGCGAGAACAAAGGAAAGCTATCAAGCTGGGAATCTGGAGTAGCACAGAAAGGCTGATAAGCTTTCAGGGGAGTGTCATTTTTGCCTCTGTTTAAACACACTGGAGTCATCCTTGACGGGGTCATAAAAAAGGTTCAAGAACAAGAACACAATCTGCCGATGCGCTATAAAGCAGAATAAAAAAACGGCTCTGATAAATGACCAAAGGGCCATTTTAGTTTGACGTTGTTTTGTCCATCTTAAGAGTTTTGCACACAAGTCAGATCGTAACGCGGGCAGGGCAAATAAAAGCTAAGAAGGATAAAGGAAAGAGCCGTTAATAGTTTCATATTTGTCCCTGCTAAGCAGAAGACGAGTATTTCAAACATATAAAAAATATGAAAAAAAGGAATATCTCGCAATTGCCTGGCAGGGACATTTTTTATGTAAGGCCGGCGGCGAAAGTCTTAATCTGCTCCATTGCTATTGATGGACAAGATATAAGAGGTGAATGAGACATTTTCAAAGAGCTGCTTTGCAAGCGCGGCATAACCGGCGCCCAAGGGATGACTGGCATCAACGTACAAATGAGAGGGTAATACATCGGGCATATAGTAGGGAACATTGTTTCGCCGGAGCCAAGTCTCAATCTGAGCCTGCATGCTGCGGTAGGTATCGATACCGTCTGCATCCAGCTTGTGCTCATTAAAGGGTCCGACGATGACAAATACCCTGTTGTTTCTTTTCCTTAATAACCTGATGGAGCGTCTGAAGAAAAGCCACTGAAGCGACGTTTCCAATTCGACCCATTGGAGGGTGGTTTGGCCTACCCCCCTACCGGGCCGAGCAGTACCGTTGGGTCGCTCGTAATTGTCGGAGGTTGGAAGGTTTAAGGTAACAGAGCTTAGAGGGTTCTCATAGGGGTGTTCGAGGGTCCAGGCGGGGACGTCCATGCTCTGGAACCAGGTGATATTCAGATGGGAACTAAAGTTGAAGAAAGGGACGTTGCGATTGATGACGGTGGAGATTCTTGTGGGAAAGGAAGCCTTGTAGCATGGAATTTTCGGCGTGAACTGGGGAACGAGCTTAGGATGATTGAAATGGTGCTCTTTTTCGGTTTGCAAGTCTTGTTTGGGGGAAGTCATCCATAAGGGATTAAGATGCAAAATAACGTTCTTGTTTGAGATGTCGGTGGCGTAGTATCGCAGCAAGCCCTCTAATGCCGCCGGGTGCGTACCGTCGGCGCCGAGATTGGCAAATTGAGGCCGGCCGGCAAGGTTGTTGAGATGATGCGACAGCGTGTTATCCGAAGGCACTAAATGACCCCATACGACCGAATCTCCAACTACGAGCGTATCATAGTTTGAACAGGCCCACCGGCAGTATCGCTCGTAGAGCCAGTAGTCGCTGCTTAGGTCATAGGGCAAGCGATAATCGGATGCGGGCTCGAACTTCTCAACACGCTCCCAAAGCATCGGGGCGAAGTAAAAAACGGCTGAGAAGACGGCTGCGACAATGAGCCATTCTGACGGCGATAATCGCACGCAATTCGAACTAAAAGGGACCTGGTCATTACTCGAACTGCGAGAACCATCTCGAATCGGAGTTATGTCTTCTATTTTCATTAGCTACAACCTCTTTGGTACATGCTTAA
>JBARPZ010000269.1:0-2212 GCA_049643445.1 Sedimentisphaerales bacterium | reverse complement strand
TGCCAAGGGAGGAGGAGTATATTGCAGCGGTTCCTCGCCAACAATTGAACATTGTATTATTATCGATAATATAGCCGATGGTAAAATCAGTTACACAGCTTCCGGTGGTGGTATATTCATCGATTCCGACAGCGGTGCTATAATCGATAGGTGTATAATCACAGGTAATTATGCTTGGGGTGGTGACGGAAAATCTAACAGCATGGGTTATGCAGAAGGTGGCAGAACTGGTTATGGAGGAGGAATGTTTTGTGGAGCGCGCAGTTCTTTATTCGTGAATTTTTGTGAGGTTACCAATAACCAAGCCACTGGTGGTGAGGCTGGTTATTCCATGATTTGGGATGCTAAGGGTGGCGATGCGTATGGTGGAGGCATTTGTATAGGTTCCTACGCTGAATTGATAATCTCTAACTCCAAAATTACAGATAATTCAATAACTTACGGTGCCGGGGCTGGTGGAAGCACTGGAAATGATGGTGAAACACAGGGTGGAGGAATATACTGCGATCAAGAAAGTGTGTCCAGCATTGAGAATTGTCTGATCACTAACAACCAAGTAACTGGTGGCAACGAGATATGTCTCCCTCCAAACTGCTTTGGTGGAGAAGCATATGGTGGTGGTATTTCTTTCGGAGAAGACATCTCATCGATAATTGGAAACTGTACAGTTTCTAATAATATCTTAACCGTAGGTAATAGTACGGCACAAGGTGCTGGCATATCCAACAGTCAAGACAGTGCAGTTACAGTTGAAAATAGTATTATTTGGGGCAACATTGGTGCTGATGAGATACACGGTAATTTGATTGTAGCCTATAGCGATATTGGAGGAAATTATCCTGGATCTGGGAATATTGATGCTGATCCTTGCTTTGTCATCGGAACCTTAGGTGATTATTATCTGAGCCAGATTACAGCGGGACAGGTAAGTGATAGTCCATGCATAGATGCGGGAAGCGATTTGGCGGCCAATCTGGGAATGAATATATGCACAACACGCACGGATCACATTAGCGATGCAGGCATTATAGATATGGGTTATCACTACGGTTCCTGCTGTCTGTTACAAGTCAATGCAGCAGACATCAATGGGCAGAGCGGTGTTGACTTTATTGATTATACAATTTTAACTTCCCAATGGAAGCAAACTCCTGGCATACCTTCGGCTGATATCGCGCCGCCGTGCGGAGACGACACAGTCGATGAAAAAGACCTTGCTTTGTTAGTGGACAGCTGGTTATGGGGGAAATGATAACCCTTCGCTATCTGGCCGGATAAATTTGAAAAAATGATTCTGCTCATCTACTCAGGGGGAGTATTTACAAAAGTGTGGAATAACTGTAAACTTATAGTGACAGTAATTCTATACGAGGTCATTAACAATAGTGCAGCCGTTTACTCTTCTAATCAAACCGTCCGGCTCTGATTGCAACATCGATTGCAAATACTGTTTTTATAAGGGCAGGGCCCCCGAGTTCGGCGAAGGCCGGCAGCGAATGAGCGATGAGGTGCTCGCCAAGCTCGTCAAAGATTATATGCAGCTTCGTTTTCCCGTTGTCGGCTTTGCCTGGCAGGGCGGTGAGCCTGCTTTGATGGGCCTGGATTTCTTCAAAAGGGCGGTTGATTTACAAAAACAGTACGGCAGCCCCGGCCAGCAGGTAAGCAATACCCTGCAAACCAACGGTGTTCTGCTGGATGACAAGTGGTGCCAATTCTTCCATGAAAACAAGTTCCTGCTCGGCATCAGTATCGATGGCCCGAAGGAATTTCATGATCACTATCGTTTAGACCATTCCGGTTCAGGTACTTTTGATAGAGTTATGAGAGGTATTCAGACATGCAAAAAACATGAGGTTGAATTCAGCGCCCTTGTTTTGTTAAACAATAAAAGCGTTCAGCATCCGGACTGGTTATTTGATTTTCTCGTCGAAAATGATTTGACATATTTGCAGTTTATCCCCTGTGTTGAGCTTGACCCTGCGACCGGCAAGTTGGCGGATTTCTCAATTACGCCGACCCAATACGGCGAATTTTTGTGCAGGATATTCGACCGCTGGTTTGACTACGGCCCGGAAAAGCTCAACATTCGTGAGTTTGATTCCTTAGTAACATATTATTGTTTAGGAAAACACACGATTTGCACATACAGTCGGCAGTGTGCCGGTTTTGTTGTTGTCGAGCACACCGGCGATTGCTTCGCCTGTGAGTTCTT
>JBARPZ010000268.1:0-3873 GCA_049643445.1 Sedimentisphaerales bacterium | reverse complement strand
GTACATGCTACTCTCTATTCGTCGTTCATACATCAGGAGGCGGTCGAGAACCCTTGAATTCGAGAAATCCTTTATAGCCATACTACCAAGGGCCAGATCGTTAGCCGAGGTGGAGGGGGCGGTCTGTGATTGTTTTTGTTTTTTGAACAACAGGGATTGGGTGAGCTTGGTTAGTGGGCTGGAGGCAATACGTGCTATCAGTGCATCTATTGTTTGTGCCTGTACGCAGCCGATCCTTATGAGCCGCCATGAAAGAACGACAATGCGTTCTGCTAACATAGATTCCAAAGGGCTTTCGGGGGCCAGATCTCTTATTGTCCGGTCTCGGTGGATGTCAAAATCTTCCCTGTTTTCGGAGCTGATAACTGCCTGACTTGCCAAAAGGCCGTGTTTAACGGCGTTCTTTGAGATTGCGGCTTTGCCTTCGCGGGTTCGTGGGCCGGTTGATTTTTGTGCGTTACGACGGTTTGCGAGGATTTTTGCTTTAGATGACATGGATAGATCTCCTTTATATTATATTAGTTCGTAGTTGTTAGTTCCGCCATAGGCGGATCCCGCCTTGGCGGAGCTCCGACTTCGACTTCGATGTTCGCTAACGATTGTTTTTGACTTGGACCTGCTGGCCCCCGGACCGTGCCACGCTGTGGCTTATAGACATGCAATCTGAAATGTCTATTTTTCGTCGCCTACTGGCGGTTTATGTTTGCCTGCCGGCAAACATATAGGTATTTTAACAGATTACTATACATTAGTAAACAAAAAAATGACCAAAAATGTGTTTTTTTTGTCATTCCCGCTGGCATCCTCACTCTTGTTGAGGTTCGTCAGGTTTCCATTTTAACTTAGGAAACTCTTTCTTTCTCACAAACTTGATGCTTCCAGTATTAAATAAAATATTGCATCCTTTTCCTCTATGATTTTCAGGAGCTAATAGTTCTGGTCCACCAGACTGATTCCATCCTCCCTTCGTTTCAAATAACAAGACAATACCAGGTGAAGAATTCGGCTCAACATTTGGATTAATTGCATAATGGCATCTTCCCTCACCTGCCGAGCTACAGATAAATTCTTCCTTGTTTGAATAGGTGTATTGGACCAACAAATCACACCACTGATTTGCCGTAGGATACTGTCCATCAAACCTGTCGCGGTAAGTAGATATTTCACGTTTAAGACTGTTCAGGTTTGACCAACAATAGTCTCGGAGTCTTTGAGGTTTTGAAAGTAGTCGCAGTGAGTAAGTAGAAACAAAGGGTGTTACAGCAAACACTATCCCCAACGTTGCCGACAACATTCCTTTAAGTCTACCCCCGCTACTAATAATCAGAAACAGAGCAACCACACCAAAGACAATAGCAACAGGTGATAGAAACCCACATGTGAGTATTGACACAATACCTAACACAAATGCTGTTATTGCGAGGATTGAGGTTGTCGGTTTTAGGTCGTTTTTACCCATATCTATTTTAGCTTTCCTTATCTATTTCTTTTCATTACTTATAGCTAAATCAAATAAACCGATGCTTCCTACTAATCATTTCTAACATTTCATCCAACACTCCCTTAAGGAAATGACTCACGTAATCCATCGAAGATATACGAATCAAATAAAACAAAATACCAAAGCTATTAAGGAAAGAAGCACACCGCAATAAGCCTGCTTATTCCCAATTAACAAACCATTGCTTCGTTTTATCTCAAACAAGGAATACATTCCTATTACCAAAGCTGCAATACAAGAACCAAGAGCGGACAGAAAAACGAAGTATGACATTGCCAAAAGCGACATTCCACCCATCTGACTCTGACCTACAGGAAATACATCAACTGCATATCTGATGAAGATGCAAATTCCCACAAGAATAATTGATGAGACGGCAAAGCCAAGTGACTCTAATGCTGATGTGCTTATCCTCCTTACTAGATTCGTGTCGTCCTTGATTTCCAGATTTCCCGAAATATTATTACATTTAACAATAACCGTTTTCTTACTGAAGACAATAACCAACAAGCCGAAGAGAGCTAAAGTGAATAACGTGCCAAGATAGAATTTGAACTGTGGTTTAGGTGTCGAGGTGTGTAAGTTACGACCAGTCATCAAGCCGAGATTGGGATTATCCGCCATCATCTTGGGAAAATGAATGTCGCATGCTTCTTCATTCAGAGGGTTGCCATAGATTGTCAGAAATGTCAAATTGGTTAGATGAACAAGGGGGGAAACGTCTGATATCTGATTCCAACTGAGGTCTAACCTTCTTAAGGATGATAATCCTGAAAGTGCGGAAATATCGCTTATATGATTGGTGTGAACTGTCAAAGACTCAAGATTTGTCAATGTTGACATCGCAGATATGTCGTAAATTTGATTGTAAATGATAGTAAGTTTCTTGAGGTTGATGAGTTTGGAAAGAGGAGAAATATCGCTTATCCGATTCTTGGTGAGACTTAGGCTCTCCAATTTTTGTAATCCTGCTAGTGGTGATATATCGGTTATTGGAGCCTCGGACAGATACAACCATTCCAAGTTTGTCAGTGTGGCAAGGGGGGAAATATCTTCAATATATTTGCCGCTAAGCTGTATTCCCTTGAGCATCTTCAAATTGGAAAGCGGAGACAAATCCCTTATGGGATTGTCATAGATATGTAATGCTTTCAGGCTGGTAGCATACTCTATGCCTGTGAGGTCATTCACTCCCGCTACCTCATCAAGGTGCAAGAAAGTCAACTCACGCATCTTGGATTCACTCAAAGGCGGATTCTCATGAAGCTCTCGGCAGACTATCTTCTCAAGTTTGCTACTTTCGAAATGAACAGTCTCTTCACCCTCTGCTATGCCTATATTGACTAATATACATATTATTAAGAAAATAATTAGGTTCTTCATTTTCATTCAATTATCCCACCAACAAAAAGAATAACGCCAAAAATAAATAGTTTTGTTGGTTTCTCCATTTATTTTACTCTACGATTGCGAATGCTTGTTTTCTGCTTTTTTTCTTCTTGGCTCATCTTCCAGTCTTCATAAAGCCGTGAGATTCCCGCGAAACAATTTCTTATCTCATATTCCGCTGCACTCATCACGATGTCCACATCACGCATATATGGAGGTAAAATAACAGAAAACACCGTAAAAGGCAAAGAAAAACCCCCCAGTACAGGGGTGAGAATTTAGAATAGAGAAGGGAGAAGGGAAAAGGGAAAAAAACAGTTGTAATTGTATGTCATATATGTTATTTGTGTCATGGGCTTGGAGCCCATGAAAACACGGCCAGGATGGCCGTGCCACGCTAAATAAGAAATATGAAATCAGGAGAAAAATCATGTGCAGGAGAGTGAATTTTCCAATTATTTTTGCTTTGGCATTATTATTGTGCCTGGTGTGGAGTACAGCCAGTCGGGCGGAGGTTCCAAAACCGGTGGGTTTTTGGAGATTTGAAGGAAATACGTCCGACTCGGGCAGTGGCAAAAACAACGGAGCTTTGAAAGGTACTGCGGCTATTGCTGCCGACCCGCAGCGCGGCAAGTGCCTGAAGTTAGATGGCGATGGCTACATGGATATCCCGTCCGGTGTCACGGAATTAGGCGATGCAAGTTTTACAATTGCAGCCTGGATCAAGACCACAAAAAACGGAGCGTCCATCTTATCCAAATCCAATGGCAATACTGAATGGGAAGGAAGGGAAAAGGAACTTTACATTGCTGATTCAGAGACATCAGATGGGGATTATGACGGGACAGTCGAATATGTAGGTCATAGCTGTGATTGGATTCGTGGCGAACTGTCCCCTGATGACGGTCAATGGCACCATATAGCCTTAACCTGGGACGCCGACGAAGAGGACGGCTTTGTGTACGTAGATGGAGTAGAAGGCA
>JBARPZ010000267.1:0-2570 GCA_049643445.1 Sedimentisphaerales bacterium | reverse complement strand
ACATTATTGGATTATTGCCGTACATAAAGCCGATGGTGAGAGTCGAACTCACAACCTCAGCTTTACGAAAGCTGTGCTCTACCATTGAGCTACATCGGCATTTACGCCGGCTATAATACCGATCATTGGATAGTCTGTAAAGGCCGTTAAAAAGTACCGCCTTTCTACTGCTTTTAGGGGAGGTGAAATTGGGTTTGTTTGGGTTTGTATTGGGTTTGTATTGGCTTTGATTGGCTTTGTATTGGGTTTGTATTGGGTTTGAATTGGGTTTGAATTGGGTTTGTTTTTCCCGTGTTCACCAAGTGTCTTATTTTCATAATCCTTTGTTAATACATTATTTACGTTCATTTGACTTTTTCGGAAATTGGGTTTGTTTGTACAAAAAGGGCTGATTTGTAAAGCGCTCATGACATCTGTAAATGTTTCTCTACAGTTGTAGTGACGCCTTTTATGCACGTAAGTGCTTGTGGGCACAGATATTAGGGACTGGAAAGAGGAACCACAGATTTCGCAGATTTTTAACAACAGATTGCACAGATTTTTGGCCATTAATGCACCCAAATGTTTGAAAACATGGCTTTTATGATGCAAAATAATGCTTTTTACTGATTAAACTGGTTCCCTGCCTAAGGCATGCAGGGACTCGTGGGCGGCTTGCCCTACTCGTGCGGTTCTCCGCAATAATTAGTATTTAGTATCTCGTATTTAGTATATAGCCGGTTGAGGCCGAGACGGCCGGCATTGCTTATTGACCACCTGCCGGCGATTCATGTTTGCCTGCCGGTAAACATACAAGTATATTAACAAATTTCCGAACAACAGGCAAGAAAAAAATGAAAAAAAAGAAACTTTTTTTGGTTATCCCCGCGAAGCCTGACACTGTCTTAAGCTCAAAAGATTGGTGCGATTTATCGCACACTATCTACTCCAAGAGCCAAAAAGAATGCTTGGGGAGATGCCTTGGGTGTGGGATATGAGAATTTGAGCAAGAAAAAAGGCACCGTGAAGGTGCCTTGAAAATCGAATCTTAATCCAAAAAGGTGTCTAACACCCTTTCGTTCGTTCCTAATCCCCATTATATTTTAATCTAATTAGCTTTATTAGATGTCCAAGTGGATAAATTCTTCTCCAACTATCCGTAGCACCAAAAACCTGAATGAACTCATTCTTATTGAGAAACATGCTCATCGTAAATGCTGTAGCAAATATAACAAATACAAAAATTATATACCCAATAATGAACAAAGGTAAAATTTCCAGTAAACAAAGGAAAAGTATCGCAATTATACTTAGTAGTAATTGCATAAATCCTGTTATTTGGCTGGGTGAAAAGCGGTAAAACCCAAAAATATCTTGAACTATTCCGTTTTCAGCACTAACACGAGGGAACAAAATATTAAAAAATAGCCAAATAGAACCAGTAACAAGTAATATAGTAACGATTACAATTATCGTTACAACTGTTAATTGAAATATTGAAATTTTGTTTTTCATAAATTTATATCAACATTCCAACTATCTCAGTAATTCGTCCAACTATAAAGCCAGTAGTGTGTGATTCATCGCATCCTACCTACTGGCCCATCTTTTTTATCGAGTGTAGCTATCCTGGATTGTTGGCACTTTCCATTTTATCATCCAATTTTTTACACATGTTACCGCAACTATTCCAAACGGGAGCATGCCCAATATAGAACATACAATAATATTGACAATAAACATCACTTCATCATTAATATCTGTATAAACCGGTATGAATTTTCTCGTGACCTCTTGAAAGATCACAAATACACCTATCGCTCCGACTATTGCAAAATAAAATGTCAATAAAAAAGCAAACAGAACATATAAAATAGCAACAACCAATTTGATATAATCTATTCTTTTCATAAATTTATCCCACCAACCTTCTATACTCTCTTTCAAGCTCTCGACGAGGCTTATCTATTAATTCAAATAACATATTGAACAATGCTTTCACAATTCGCTTTATTCCTGCGAATACGAATATGCCTTTTAATGTTAGTATGTATTGTGCGATTCATCGCAGCCTACTTACTTTTTTACCTACTTATAATTGTAATCATATCTCCCACAGGTAAAAATAAGCTAATAATGAATAAGACGACAAAGACAACATGGATTACCGCGATAATAGTATGACAACGTTTAATGTTTTGCGCCTGCCATGATGTACGAGTTGTTGAAAAGATCATTAGAGTCGTCAAAAAGAAATAGAATGCAAGTGACCAAATTACGGTAAGATTATGCATGATTCGGTAAAAGATAGTTGGACTAAGGCCGTTAATTTCTATAGATGTTAACGAGATGTAACCAGAACCAAGTTGAGCAAGTAAAGTATTTCTAATAACAATAGTTCGAAATATAATAATATAAAGAACCACACCAAATCCAATTAACAAAGAGACTAATGGTAAACTTACGCACTTTTTAAGCGACGAATTTTAATGGTTTATAAACAAAAACATATCGACCAGCCGATGTCTTTATTGGATAAAAAATTAAGACAGGGAGGTCGATATGTACACAGTTATTTCGGCATGGACGGA
>JBARPZ010000266.1:0-16727 GCA_049643445.1 Sedimentisphaerales bacterium | reverse complement strand
AAAACGGCAAGGAAGCAAATCGGTCTGAGGTTGCGTTAGAGAACCAATTGTTACCACAACGTGCAGGTCAGTTAAAAAACCTTGGGGTAGATGTACTTGTTTGCGGAGCGATTTCACGGGTACTTGCCAACATGGTTATAACATCAGGGATTCAAGTGCTTCCATACGTAACCGGCGAGGTTGATGATGTGTTACAGGCATATTTAAACGGTCAATTGGTTAAGCCAGAGTTTAGTATGCCGGGTTGTTGGCCGGGTGCGCGAAAAGGCTTTGGACGCAGACGACGAGGTTGTCAATGGCGAGGCGGACGACGCTAAAAAATAAATTGATTGAGTTGTTCATGAATGTCTCATGTAACGGAAGGGGACGGAGTCTAAGCAGAGAAGAGAAAGGAAAAATAGAATGAAAATAGCAATAACATCACAAGGTAAAGAGCTTTCGAGCGAAATGGATTTGAGATTCGGACGGGCAAAATTTTTGCTCGTAGTTGACACAGAAACTGATGGCTTTGAAGTGCATGATAATTCAATGAACTTAAATGCAGCTCAGGGTGCAGGAATCCAGACTGGGCAGAACATAGCGAATCTGGATGTCGAAGCAGTAATAACCGGCAACGTAGGCCCAAACGCTTTTAAGACACTCAATGCAGCCAATGTGAAAATATTTCTCGCTGAAAAGCAAACAGTCGCCGAGGCAATAGATTTATTCAAGGCGGGTAAACTAAAAGAGGTAGACCAAGCCAATGTTGAGGGACACTGGATTTAGAATTTAGGGCTGAAGGAAGTTAACGAAATTATGAAGATTTTTTTAGATTGTATTCCTTGTTTTGTTCGTCAAGCCTTGGATTCAGCAAGACTGGCAACAGATGATGAGCAAATTCACGAAAAGGTAGTTCGAGAAGTTCTTCGTCTGTCTGCTGATTTAGATATGAGTCAGTCTCCGCCGGAGATTGGACAGAAGATACATCGATTGATTCGAAGTCTGGTAGGTAGCGATGATCCGTATTACAGGGTTAAGAAACAGTTCAACAGCCTAGCGTTAAAATTATATCCTGATCTTAGAAAGCAGATCATAAATTCAAATGACCAGTTTGAGACAGCGATCAGATTGGCCATAGCTGGTAATATCATCGATTTTGGGGTTAAAAGTTCATTGTCTGAGTCAGAAGTCAAGAAAACAATCAATGATTCGCTAAGCGGCTATCTTGACCCTGAACAAGTTCAGAATTTTAAAAATGCTGTAATGGAAGCAGAAAAAATCTTTTACCTTGCAGATAACGCCGGCGAAATTGTTTTTGACCACTTGTTGATAGAGCAGTTGCCTATAGAAAAAATTACAGTGGTTGTCAAAGGCTCGCCTGTCATAAATGACGCAACAATGGAGGATGCTAATCTTGCCGGTTTAACTCGAGTCGTAGAAGTGATTGATAACGGTTCAGATGGACCTGGTACAATTCTGGAAACATGTTCGAAAAATTTCCGAAATCGCTTTGAAGATGCTGATCTCATCATAG
This sequence comes from Sedimentisphaerales bacterium, assembly GCA_049643445.1. Classification (GTDB taxonomy): domain Bacteria; phylum Planctomycetota; class Phycisphaerae; order Sedimentisphaerales; family Anaerobacaceae; genus CS2-K091. Next base: position 15,214 of record JBARPZ010000266.1, on the reverse strand, counting down.
CAAAGGGACAGGGAAATTACGAAACTCTAAGCGATATAGATAAAAACATTTTCTTCCTGCTAAAAGCCAAGTGTCCTGTTATTGCCAGGGACTTAGGCTGCCAAGTCGGCAAGATGATTTTGCGGAAAAGTAATACACTTAAAAGTGTTGAAAGTCTGATTAGGGAGGCTGAATAGATGCCGGGTTTTGATGGTACAGGGCCGTTAGGCAAAGGCCCAATGACAGGTAGATGTAAGGGATTTTGCGTTTTGACAACATCAAAAGAAAACCCTGATAAAATAGATGGACTCGTCGGAATTGAAGGTAAGCCCGTGCGAAAAATTGATAGCAATCTTAACTTTACCAGAAAGGATGGATATTATGCCAAGAGGTGACGGTACAGGCCCTGGTGGACAAGGTCCTGGTACGGGACGTGGTATGGGGCAAGGTCAGGGTAAAGGTAGAATGGGTGGCCCATTTGCCGCAGGGCCGGGTGGAAGTTGCGTCTGTCCAAAATGCGGAGCAACGGTCGCTCATGTTGTCGGACAGCCTTGCAATCAAAGAAGTTGTCCTAAGTGTGGTACGAAAATGACAAGAAGTTAACTTTTTTTGAAAGGAGATTTATTATGCCAGGTGGAAATGGAACAGGTCCTGCAGGTATGGGGCCAATGACAGGTAGAGGTGCAGGTTTTTGTGCTGGTTATGCGGTACCGGGTTATGCCAACCCAGTTGGTGGACGCGGCTATGGTATGGTTTTTGGCAGAGGTAGAGGAATGGGTCGAGGTCGTGGTTTTGGACGAGGCTTTGGTCTGGGTAGATCTGGATACGGTGCGCCCGCTTGGGCAGGTGTTGTAGACCCATACCCGGCAAATGCATCCTTTGGGCTATCAGTAACTGCCGAGCAGGAATTGGAAGGCTTGAAACAGCAGGCTGAATTTCTGCAAAACAGCCTTGGCCAAGTTAGCGAACGTATAAATCAGCTCGAAAAAGAAAACAAAAAGTAAACTGTCAATATTGTTTTCCAGAGTGAGACGCGATTGCGCTCTCACTCTGTCTATAGTTTGAAAAGGGAAATATTATGAAGATTGCAATAACATCGACTGGAAAAACTTTGGATTCACAGGTCGACCCGCGATTTGGAAGAGCAGCTTGCTTTGTCATTATTGACACTGAAACGATGGATTTCAGCGTTATTGAAAATGAAAATGTCGCTGCCGCAGGTGGTGCAGGTATTAGTTCTGCCAAAGCTGTGATTGATACTGGTGCCGAAGCTGTGTTGACAGGTAATTGCGGTCCAAATGCTGAACGCACATTAAGTGCTGGTGAAATAAAATTATATACCGGTGTATCAGGAATAGTCTCAGAGGCCATTGAGTCTTTCAAGACTGGTAAGTTGAACGAAGCCGATGGCCCAAACGTTCAGTCGCATTTTGGTACCGGTAATTAGTCTGCTAAAGAGGAGACAAATGATGGATCCGATACTTAATGCCAAGGATGTCATAGTAGGATTTCATCCGGCCGGTTACAGAATAGACAAAACAGCTTTGCCAATGAACAGGTATACAAAATGGGATATTCTGCAAGGTAATCACTGGTGTAATCCTAAACCGGTTTGTTTCGATTCGTTACCGCAACAAGGTTGGATTGCGAAAGACAAATTTGATTGGGACATAGCTAATACGTTTGTGGAGTAAATTTAATATGAGAATAGCGATTGCAAGTGGTAAAGGCGGTACAGGAAAAACAACAATAGCAACGAACCTGGTCTGTTCAATTGCTCAGATGGGTAAAGTGGTACAGTATCTTGATTGCGATGTTGAAGAGCCGAATGGCCACATATTTTTGAAGCCTGATATAGAAGAAACACTCAGTGTTACTATTGGAGTACCGGAAGTTGATGCCGAATTATGCAACGGCTGCGGCCAATGCGGTCAGCTTTGTCAATACAGTGCCATAATTTGCCTGAAAGATAAACCGCTTGTATTTGACCAGTTATGTCATTCGTGCGGTGGGTGTATGCTGGTTTGTCCTACCGGTGCCATTAAGGAAAAACCCAAAGAAATTGGTTTTGCTGATTTTGGAACGGCAAATGGTGTGAAGTTTGGACAGGGTCGGCTCAAAATCGGTGATATACATACACCATCACTTATAAAGAAAGTTAAAGCTAACGCACTGGCGGAAGGTATTGTCATTATCGATGCGCCTCCTGGGACATCGTGCCCGGTTATCGAAGCTGTTAAGGGTGCAGATTTCGTTTTGCTTGTAACCGAGCCTACGCCATTTGGATTGAACGATCTGAAATTAGCTGTTGGAATGGTGAGAGAACTGAAAATCCCATTTGCTGTGGTGATAAATCGCAGTGAGCCGGATGAGCAAATGACAAATCAATATTGCCAGGATGAAAACATAGATATTGTTTTTGAGATGCCTGATGATCGCCGAATCGCTGAGGCTTATTCGGTTGGCAAAATGATCGTTGATGTTTTGCCTGATTATAAAAAAGATTTTGCTGGTTTATATGAAAGTATCTCAAAAAGGCTTGAAGGCTGAAACAAATGAAAAAAGATGACAGGGACTTTATGGAAAGGATAACACTTGATTTACAGACGCGCCATGCAGCTTGTAGAATCCTTGAAGTTACGGAAAGTGTTAGCAAGAAAGAATTGAAAAAGGCATATCGAAGAGCATCTTTGAAATATCATCCAGACCATAATCAGGATGATCCTGACGCAAATAAAAAGTTTGTACTAATTAAATGTGCATATGAGCTTTTAGCAGAGGATAAACCCTGTCCTAAGTTGTTAGAGGAAATCAACTCATGGCCAGGCGTTCCTGAAGACGATAAATACAAGCTCGATAATCCATGGGGACACTTTTTGTGGTGGCGTGAAAAATTTTTCGATTTAGACGAGAAAAATGAATTAGACAAATCAACTTTATGTATATGAGGTTATTGTTTTATGAAAGAATTAGTTGTTATAAGTGGCAAAGGCGGAACGGGTAAGACAAGTATTGTAGCAGCATTTGCAAGTCTTGCAAAAAATGCAGTGCTTGCTGACTGCGATGTTGATGCGGCAGACTTGCATTTGGTATTAGAGCCAGATGTAAAACAAACTTTTGATTTTTCCGGCGGCAAACAAGCCTCAATCATTACTGAAAAATGTATCGGCTGCGGTAAATGTAAAGACCTGTGCAAATTTGATGCAATAAATTTAGATGGACCTGCAAACGACATTGTAGCAAAGACGTTTACGGTTGACCATGTTTCCTGCGAAGGCTGTAAAGTATGTGTTGAATTTTGTCCTGTCGATGCTATTGAGTTTAACGACAGTATCAACGGTCAATGGTTTATATCTGATACAAGATTCGGAACGATGGTTCATGCCAAGTTAGGAATCGCCGAGGAAAACAGCGGCAAACTGGTCTTTCTTATTCGCAAAGAAACTAAAAGAATCGCCGAAGAGCAAAAGAAGGATTTGATTATTATAGATGGTTCACCTGGTATAGGCTGTCCGGTAATCGCTTCAATTACCGGGGCAGATTTAGTGTTGATTATCACAGAACCGACACTTTCAGGAAAGCATGATTTAGATCGTGTCGCCGAATTGGCTGCCGGCTTTAAGATTCCTACACTGGTTGCGATCAATAAGTTTGATTTAAATTCTGATATGGCCGACCAAATTGAGAAAGATGTCCTCAAACGGAACATTAAAGTGGTTGGAAAAATACGTTATGACAAGGCCTTTACTAGGGCTCAGATCATGAAAACATCAGTGGTTGAATATACCTGTGGTGCTGTTACAGAAGATGTTAAGACCTTGTGGAGAAATGTTACATATGCCCTTGGTTAATGTAAATGTAGAAGGTACTGCAGATAAATTAGCACGGTTTGATTTTGATGTTGTAGCGGATAAATACGATAAGTGGTATGAAACGGCTGAAGGAGCAATGTATGACCGCCTGGAGAAAAAGGCTGTATCCAGATACCTTCGGCAAAATGTTCAGGGAATGAAATTGCTGGAGGTTGGATGTGGTACAGGTCACTGGAGTCAGTTTTTCAGCGATTGTGGTTTTGAGGTTACAGGTGTTGATATTTCAGAGCCTATGATAAAGGTAGCACAAGGCAAAAATATTCCGAACGCATTGTTTCGAATAGCAGACGGTCATTTTTTACCGTTTGAGGATAATAGCTTTGATGTAACAGCAGCTATTACGACCTTAGAATTTGCAGGCAATGCTGAGTTGGTATTGCAGGAGATGGTACGCTGTACTCGCAAACCGTCAGGTCAATTGCTCATAGGTGTACTGAATGCGTTGGCAAGATTAAATCGCAACAGGCAGCAAACCCCTGAATCGTTATACGCAAAGGCCCGGCTGTTTTCTACAGTACAGATAAAAAAGCTTTTACAGTCACATGGTCAAGCACATGTGGTTACAGCTGGATTTATTCCCAGACAGAAGCTTTTTTTACCCTTGTCGCCGTTTATTGATGCGATTGGCCGGTTTTTGCATTTACCATACGGAGTTTTTATTGCAGGTCAGGTGAGATTATGAAAGTACAGGCAGAAGTAAGTTTGTATCCGTTGCGTCAGAATGATTTGACCAAACCTATTCAGCAATTTGTCGAAAGCCTTAAGAACGGTAACCTTAATGTTAAAACCGGATCGATGAGTAGTGTTATTTTGGGAGAGGAGTCGATAGTTTTCCAAAGCCTACAAAAGGCGTTTGAGCAGGCAGCTCACAAATATGAGGTGGTACTGACAGCAAAAATATCTAACGCTTGCCCAGAGATTGAATAGCAGTAAATAACTTTAGATGGAGAAGGAAACAGAGTATGGCAAAAGAAATGAATACAGCTCAAATTAATGAAGACCAGAAACTACAGATGCAGGCTGAGCAGCAGCAAATTCGTGATAGAGTCAAACAGATAAAGCACCAAATACTTGTACTCAGCGGCAAAGGCGGTGTTGGCAAAAGTACCGTGGCGGTTAATTTGGCAATATCCCTGTCTCTTGAGGGCAAAAAGGTTGGGCTTCTCGATATTGATATTCATGGGCCAAGTATTCCTAAGGTGCTTAATCTGGAAGGAGCCAGTCTCCAGACAGACGGCGAAACGTTGCTGCCTGTAGAGGTGTCGGAAAATCTTAAAGTAATGAGTATAGGTTTCCTGTTGCCAAACAACGATGATGCGGTTATTTGGCGTGGGCCCAGGAAATATCATATGATCAAGCAGTTTCTAAAAGATGTTAACTGGGGGAAATTGGATTTTCTGATAATAGACTCTCCGCCCGGAACAGGTGATGAACCTTTATCTATTGTACAACTTCTTGGGAACGCTGATGGTGCTGTTATTGTTACCACACCACAGGAAGTAGCATTATCTGATGTAAGAAAGGGTATTAGCTTCTGTCGTAACTTGAACTTGCCCGTTATAGGTGTACTTGAAAACATGAGCGGTTTTGTTTGCCCTAAATGCGGTGAGATAACCAATATATTCAAGTCTGGGGGCGGCGAGAAAATGGCCAAACAAATGAATGTGCCTTTTTTGGGCCGAATACCAATAGATCCGCAAATTGTACGAGCTTGTGATTCAGGTCAGCCGTATGTACAGCATTATAGCTCGAGCCAAGCGGCACAAGCTTTTAAGGAAGCTATGCTGCCGTTACTTAACCTTGAAGAAAAACGTTAAGAATTACAGCGGAAACTGCATGGAATAACGTTTATAAACAAGCAGTCGTAGCTGCTAGTCATGGCTGCGAAACATTATTTGAAAAGGAAAGGATAACATGCTTAAAACTAATCTAAAGCATCTCGAAACTGAAGAAAAGGGCAAAGAAGTATTGGAAAATAACGAAAACGTTATGATTTGCTGTGGCAGAATGGGACAGATGTGTATTCCTGTCTATAGCGTCATGGAACAACTAGAAAGTGAATATCCCCATGTTGCCTTTCGTGATCAGGAATTTGATGCACCAACAGCAGAGTTCATAAAGAGTTTGCCAGAGTGTTCATCTTTCATGGGACTACCATTTACAGTTTATTTCAAGAATGGAAAAGTTGTGGCTGCCACGTCTAGTGTTCAAACCAAAGAACAAATAACAAAAATTTTAGATAAGGCGTTTGGAAAGTAGCCATATAACGATGTTCATTAAAATTTAAAAAAGGAGTATAGTAAAATGAGAATTGCAATTCCGTTAGTACAGGGGAAATTAAGTCTTCATTTTGGCCATTGTGACCAGTTTGCAATCTTTGATACTGATGAAGATTCCACCCAAATCGCAAATCGTGAAGATATTACCCCGCCGGCTCATGAACCCGGGGTGTTGCCGAAATGGCTTGGTGGTATGGGAGTGAATGTTATTATTGCCGGTGGTATGGGCCAGCGAGCCCAGCAGTTGTTTGCACAGAATGATATCAAAGTTGTAACAGGCGCATCTGCCCAATCTCCTGAAGAGCTTGTATCCGCCTTTCTGGAAGACACACTTGAAACAGGAGATAATATCTGTGACCATTGAAGCGGCACATAAAACTGTTGCTAACATATGTAATCTGGTCCACCCCAAATGTGTTGTGTGTAGTTTTGGAAATGGAAATGGTCTGCATTTGGAGTTTGACGTTGCTAATGATGGGAGCGTTACAGCCACGTTTCAATGTGATGAAGCTTTTGAAGGATACCCGGGCATACTGCATGGCGGTGTGATCGCATCGATTTTAGATGGCGCAATGGGGAATTGTATGTTTGCACGTGGTCTGGCAACCGTAACCGTCGAAATGACGACAAAATTTCGGCACCCTGTGATAACAGGACGAGAGGCAATGGTTTCAGCAAGAATCACACGGGCTTCACACCCTCTATATCTATTGGAGGCTGAGATTATTCAGGAGGGAAAAGTCAAAGCTACAGCCAAAGGTAAATATTATAATCAACCCAAATTAATAATGGAGTGAGCGACGTTTTTATGTTGTATACAGACAAAGCACTTGACCATTTTATGAACCCACGCAATGTTGGTGAAATTCCCAACGCTGATGGTATTGGAACCATCGGATCGGAAGAATGCGGCGATATGATTCGAGTGTGGATCAAAGTTTCTGATGATGAACATTTGGCAGATATTAAATATAAGGTGTTTGGGTGTCCTGCTGCGATAGCCTGCTGCAGTATGATGACCGAGCTTGCGATGGGAAGACATCTTGATGATGCAGGTGAGCTAACAGATGAGCAGGTAGCAGATGCCCTCGGCGGCCTTCCTGTTAATAAGTATCACTGTTCCAACCTTGCTGCTTCGGCCTTGCATAAGGCAATAATGGACTATATTTTTAAAAGTCCAAGCAAAGCGAATCTTCTTTCTATTACAGTAGTTGTAGATAACACTCCTTCTGGACACTTTCATTCGGAACATGGTCTGGCTTTATGGATTAATTCCGGTGATAAGCGAATACTTTTTGATACAGGACAAAGCAATTTGATTTTGCAAAACGCAAAAACACTGGATATTGATTTGGCTAATACTGATGCAATTGTAATAAGCCACGGTCATTATGACCATACAGGAGGACTGCCTTCTGCGATTAATATTGCTTCAAAGGCTAAGATTTATTTGCACCCCGCAGCGACCGAACCAAAGTTTAGCCAAAAAACTTCAGAAGCAAAATCGATTGCTATGCCTGACTCTGCAAAGGAGGCTATTCAAGGCCAACATATGATCTGGACAGCAACACCTGCCACGATATTTCCTGGAATATCAGTTACCGGGCAAGTGCCACGCATGAACGATTATGAAGATGTCGGGGGAGCCTTTTTTGTTGATGCAAATTGCGAGAAGCCCGATGAACTCTTAGATGATCAGACATTGTTTATCGAATCAACAAAGGGATTGGTTGTTGTTCTTGGTTGTGCTCATTCAGGTGTTGTAAATACACTCGACTATATCAGTAAATTAACGGGCTATAAAAAAATATATGCTGTCATCGGTGGTATGCATTTGTCAAATGCAAGTCAGGTTCGAATTGCCAATACAATAGAGGCCCTCAAAAAATATGAAATTAAAAAAATTGTACCGTTGCATTGTACCGGCCAGAAAGCTATGCAGGATTTTAAAACCGCCTTTGGCGACAAATGCTTATTTTTAGGTGCAGGTGGGCAGATCAGTTTGAGTAGTTAAAACGAATACATAAGGAGTTTTTGGAGATTAGCATGGATAGCTTAGTGCCGGTAAAAGTGTTTTTAACTAAAGGTGTAGGCAGACATAGATATCAATTGAAATCATTTGAAGAAGCATTAAGACAAGCTGGCGTAGCACAACAGAACCTGGTTCAGGTCTCATCGATACTCCCGCCAAAATGTAAAATCATCGCCCGTGAAAATGGGTTAAAATCGCTTGTTCCCGGTCAGATATCTTACTGTGTAATGGCAAGATCAGATACAAATGAACATGGTCGTTTAATAGCGTCCTCTATAGGTATTGCCGTCCCCAAAGATAGAAACAAATGGGGATACATCAGCGAAGTTCACGGTCATGGTATGAATAAACCGGAAGCTGCTGACATGGCCGAGGATTTGGCCGCAGATATGCTCGGAACAACTCTCGGGCTTGAAGTCGATCCAGATAAAGCCTGGTCCGAAAAAGAGCAGGTCTATAAAGCCAGCGGCCTGATTATCAGGACCTCTAATATTACGCAAACAGCCAGAGGTCAGAAAGAGCTCTGGACAACGACTGTTGCGATAGCAATGTTGTTACTGGATTAAAATTATTATGGAGAATTATTATGAGTGACCCTCTAACACCATATGGCAATAAGCCAATGGTTACACCTATTGTCAATGCAGTCAATTACGAATACAGTTCTTTCGAGGTACTGCGACAAATCACAGACGGCGAAATAGATGGCTATACTTATCACAGAGACGATAATCCTACAGTACGAGCTGTAGAGAAGAAAATAGCCGCCCTGGAGGAAGCAGAAGATTGCATTATTTGCACTTCAGGAATGGCTGCCTGCACAATGGTATATCTGACGTATCTAAGTGCCGGCGACCATTTAATTTTGTTTCACGATGTGTACGGTGCTCATTACAAGGTTTCGCTTATTTTAGAACGGATGGTCATAGATATAACATGGCTTGATGCTTGTGATGGCCACAAGATTGCTGAGTATGTCAAGCCCAATACCAAAATGATATTTTGTGAAAGTCCAACTAATCCTTTATGTAAGGTTTTGGATATAGCACAGTTGCGTAAGGAGGCAGATAAGGTAAACGCTCTTTTAGTCGTAGATAATACTTTTGCCACTCCGTACCATCAAAAACCACTCTCGCTTGGTGCTGATATTGTGGTGCATAGTGCAACAAAAGGATTAGGCGGCCATAATGATTTAATGGCAGGTGCTATAGCCTGCTCTAAAAAGCATTATGATAATCTATGGTTTACCCGTCAGGCTATTGGGACAACCTTGGATGCTTATTCAGGCTCTTTATTGGAACGGGGTCTTAAAACATTCGAGATTCGAGCGGAAAAAATGACAGCTAATGCTATGGCCATAGCAGAATATTTAGCGGAAAACCATAGAATTTCGCAAGTGCGATATCCAGGACTGAAAAGTGATCCAGGCTATTCAATCGCTGCAAAACAGATGCATAATGGATTTGGAGGAGTTCTGGCGTTTGATGTAGGTAACAGCCAGGAAGATGCAAAAAAGTTTATAAGTGAACTCAAAGTAATATGTCATGCTGTAAGCTTAGGGGCAACTGAATCGCTGATTTGCATACCATACCTTACAACGCTGCTTTATATGCCGCCGGAACGTAGGACTGTTTTTGGGGTACGGCCTAATACGGTTCGACTCTCGGCTGGAATTGAGAAAACCGAGATATTGCTTAAAGATTTAGAGCAGGCGCTGAGCAAATTGGAAATCGAATCTAAATCGAAGAGCAGGGTCGATGCTATACAAAATCCTTCAAAAAAGAAAGGGAGTGATTATGCCAACATACGAATATAAATGTCAGGATTGTGGCCACACATTTGAAAAGTTCCAAAGCATGAAGGATAAACCCTTGGGAAAATGCCCAAAATGCAAAGGTAAAGTCAAACGCCTGATTGGCGGTGGAGCAGGTATAATTTTAAAAGGTTCAGGTTTTTATGCAAATGATTATGCCGAAAGTAATGCTCCTGCTTGTGGCCGAGACAGACCCTGCTGCGGCAGGGATGTACCATGTGACAATAAGCCCTGTGAATAAAAAATTCTAAAGCTATGAGTGAAAAAATGAAACATGATACGATATCAAAGTGTAAAAAGCCAACTAACGCCACACATCACCACAGAGGAAAATCGTCAGAAAGCCTGCTGGATAAAGATATAATACTAAAGGAGCTAAACATACTTCCAGGCCAGACAATTCTTGATGCAGGCTGTGGAAATGGCTATATGGCCAAGGAATTTTCAAGATTGCTGAATGGCACAGGAAAAGTTTATGCCTTGGACCCCGACAAAGAAGCAATAGAAATACTCAAAAAAGAAACAAAAGGAACTAACATAGACCCGTTAGTAGCAGATATGACAAAAACGACACCAATAAAAAGTTCATCTTTAGATTTGATATATATGTCAACTGTATTTCACGGGTTCCCAAAAGACCGAATACCAAACTTTCAAAAAGAGGTGGAACGTTTGCTAAAGCCAAATGCTATGTTGGCAATTTTAGAAATAAAAAAAGAGGACACCCCATTTGGGCCTCCTTTAGATGTGAGGTATTCACCAGAAGAGCTAAAGCAAATAATAACTCTAAATCCTAAAGCTACGATAAAGGTGGAACATTATTTTTATATGCAAGTTTTTCAAAATAGAAAATAGATGCCGCAGTGAAAACACGTCGAAAAGTAATACAAGTATATTCAAGGGCTTAACTCAGTTGAATGTGGTAAAAGAAATTACAAATAACAAACTTGTTCTCAGGCATGAGACTTTGTGTCTGCAAATGCCATACTGGGAAACTGAAAAAGGAGTTGAATTCCTAAAACGGATTGGAATAAACAAGGGTGGTACCGTTCTGGATTTTGGTTGCAGAGTAGGCCATTACACTATTCCAGCGGCTAAGGTCGTCGGAAATAATGGAATAGTATATGCTGTGGACAAAGAACAGCAAGCACTGAATGAACTGCAACAAAAGGTAGCTCGCCTGAATTTAAAAAACATAAGAATAATAAACACTTCAGGCCGGATACAAATAGACTTAGAAAACGACACTATTGATGTGATTTTATTTTATGATGTTTTGCATTATCATGAAAAAAAAGAAAGAGAAAAGCTTTATGCCGAAGCTCATCGTGTCTTGAAACCAGATGGATTGCTTTCCGTTTATCCAAAACATAACTTGGAGGACAACCCAACAATGGAGTTTAAGAACCTTAGCTTAAATGAAATTAAGCATGAGATTCAAAATTCAAAATTTATTTTTGAAAAAAAACATTTTGGCCTTATAAGCCACGATGATGACTTTAATCAAGGTTGTGTCTTGAATTTCAGAAAAACAGGCAGCGTTTTTGATATTTAAATCCAAAGCGAGAGAATATGTATTGGTTGTTTTTGTCTTTGGCAAGCGGTATTTCGGTAGCCGTGAAAAATGTCATCACCAGGAAGCTGGTTTTTCAAACTGACAGATGGGTAATCCTTTATTCAAAATATTTGTTTGTCAGTTTATTTGCTCTGCTGCTGATTTCCTTTACAGGCATTCCGGAAGTCAAGCCGGCCTTTTATTATTCTATTGCCATTGCATCTATTTTAGATGTTATAGCAGCATGGTGTTTCCTTAATGCTATTGCTTCGGCACAGCTTGCTAAAACATTTCCATTAGTTGCTTTTACACCTATTTTTGCGACTGGAACATCCTTTTTTGTATTAGGAGAGACCCCATCAGTTTTGGGTTTAGCCGGTATTTTACTGATAGTTTGCGGGGCCTATTTATTGAGAGCGGAAAGTATAAAGGTTGGTATCTTAGAGCCGATCAAGCTTTTGTTAAAAGAAAAAGGCCAGCGGCAGATGCTTATGGCGGCATTTTTGTTTAGCTTCCTGGCGGTCTTTTTCAAAAAGGCAATTTTGAATTCATCACCGTTTTTTGCTTTTGGCGTAACTCAGTTATTGAGTACTTTGTTTTTAACAGTGTTTTTTCTCAAGAAAAAAACTCTTGGGGCATTGCTAAGGAAAACAGCGAATAACTTCAAGCTGCTTTTTATTGCAAGCATAGTTGGATTTCTTGCCGGGCTAACATTGTTTGCGGCTTTTCAGCTTGGCTTGGCTGCCTATGTAGTAAGTGTTAAAAGGATAAGCATTTTGTTCACTATTGTATTGGGATATATCTTTTTTAGGGAAGATCATATTATCAGGAGCTTATTGATAGGTAGTATAATGGTGTTGGGGATTTTATTAATATCTTTGGGTTGATTTGCATCATGACAGCAAAAATTATAAAAGAGAAAAAACAAGAATATATATTTGGTCCTGTACCTTCGAGAAGGCTTGGGCGTTCCCTCGGGGTTGACTTGGTGCCTTTTAAGACATGCAGTTATGATTGCATATACTGCCAACTTGGAAGAACAACCAATAAAACAATCAAAAGAAAAGGATGGGTTCCGATTGATATTGTCATAGATCAACTCAAGGCAAAACTCAGTTCCAAGCCTGATTATATAACCTTATCCGGCTCAGGTGAACCAACGCTTTTCTCGCGACTTGAAGAACTCATTTCCAGGATTAAAAATATTACTGATATTCCTGTAGCTGTGCTTACAAACGGTTCACTTTTATGGCAGCGGGAAGTAAGAAATGCCTTGAAATCCGCGGATTTGGTTGTTCCATCACTCGATGCAGGAAGCAGCCAGATATTTCAATATGTTAACAGGCCTCATAGCGATATAACTTTTAGCAAAATGTTAGATGGATTAGTAACATTCCGTGATGAATATTCCGGCAAATATTGGCTTGAAGTTTTTCTCATAGCCGGCGTAACTACTCCGGATGCGGAAATTAACAGGTTAGCTAACTGTATAAATTCGATCTGTCCTGATAAGGTTCAGATAAATACTGTTACTCGACCTCCCGCAGAAGATTTTGCAGAGCGTGTTCCAGAAAAACAGTTAAAAACACTGGCTGCACAATTATATGAAAATGCAGAAGTTATTGCCGACTACAGCAATGTTCATAAACAGCAGGAATTTTCTGCTCAACGTGAGGATGTTCTGACACTTTTAAAACGTAGGCCATGCTCTATTGAAGATATTTCTGCAGGCCTTGGCCTTCATCGAAATGAAGTTGTCAAGTATGTAGAAGAATTATCTTCGGAAGGTAAAATTGAAGCAAAACCACAAAACCAACAGCTTTATTACAAAGCTACAGTTTAATAATAACTCAGGAATATGACATGAAAATAATAGGAATTAATTGCAGTCCACGTAAAGGTCAAACAACTCAAAAAAGCTTAGAGGCTTGCCTCAAGGCAGTTCACAATGATTCAAATGATATTGAGACTGATATTATTGAACTTGCTGATTTAGATATTCGTGGGTGTTTGGGTTGTGGTTACTGTAAAAAACAACTCAAATGCAAACAGGAAGATGATTTTAGTTCATTAATTCCTGTTCTCAGCGATGAGGAAGTTGCAGGGATTATAATAGCAACTCCTGTTTACCTGGGAACAATGACATCACAGTGTAAGGTTTTTCTGGATAGAACGGTTGTGTTAGCACGTAACGGTTCTCTTTTGCGCAATAAAGTCGGAGCTGTTCTGGCTGTAGGCGGTGTGCGTAATGGAGGGCAGGAACTTACCATACAGGCAGTTCAGGCAGCAATGTTCTGTCATGATATGGTATGTGTCGGTGGCGGCACCAAGGCTGCACACTTTGGAGCAGCCTTAGTGAGTAACGAACAGAAAGGTATCGAATGTGATGAGATAGGGCTCGAAACTGCGAGAGATATTGGCTGTAGAGTTGCGGGGTTGGCAATATTACTTAATCCTTCAAAACAAGTATGATTTGAATAATATTTCGGAGAACTCAATGGATAAAAAAATCACGATGAGTCCAATTGGCATCATACATTCGCCATATAAGCAAATTAAAGATATGCCGATCCAGGGTAAATTCAAGCCAGATGTCAAGGCATGGATTGAATTAAAAGAAGAATACATCGCGGGCCTTAAAGATTTGGACGGCTTCAGTCATGCTATTATCATTTATCATTTTCACAAGTCAGAGAAAACAGAGATTGAAGGCAAGCCATTCTTAGAAGATAACAAGCACGGCATATTCGCCATAAGAAGTCCCCATCGGCCTAACCACATTGGCTTATCAGTGGTAAAAATCGAGAAAATTGAGGACAGCAAATTACATTTCAGCGAAGTTGACGTTTTAGATGGCACACCTGTATTGGATATAAAACCATACGTTAAGCAGTTTGATGTCCGAGATAAAACTGTTTCCGGCTGGCTGGATAAGCACTTCCAGAGTACTGATATGCCGGATGAAACTATTTTGAAGTAAGTTAAAACATTACAAAGCAAAGGAGCAGTATTATGGCACAATTACCCGATGCAATAAAATAAGCAATATCAAAACAAGAAATTTTCCCTGTCGCCACAAGCAATCAAGACCAAATTCCCAATGTTGTATACATTGCATATTTAAAGGTTATTGACGACTAAACAGTTCTGATTGCGGACAACTATCTTAATAAGACACGTGACAATATTTTGAGCAATCCCAAGATCGCTTTTGCTGTACGCGATGAGGAAAAAGGCTCTTTCCAGATAAAAGGCACTGCTGAAAGACTAACAGAAGGAGATATGTTCGATGAAGTTCAAAAATGGGTGCCGGATAAACTGCCAAGAGTAGCGGCTGTCATAATGCATATAGAGGAAATATACAATGGGGCAGAACGGATTTCCTAATTAGCGGTAATATAGCATTGGCCCTCAAAAACGATAGGAGACAAAAATGCCATTTAATTTTGGACAAGGACGGAGTAGAGGTAAACGCGGCAGGCGTTTCCATGGAGGCAGAGGTGCTGGCGGTTTCAGATCCAATGTGCCGCCAGGTAACTGCATCTGCCCCAATTGCGGCCTGATAGTACCACATCAACTTGGGGTACCGTGTTTCCAGGCAAAATGTTCCAATTGCGGTTCAACTATGGTACGTCAATTTTCTTCTGAGCAATAGAAATGACTGCAAAAACAACACAGAAAAAA
>JBARPZ010000265.1:0-7847 GCA_049643445.1 Sedimentisphaerales bacterium | reverse complement strand
TTTGACAACGCCTGATAGCCTTTCAATCGCTGAAGGACAGCAGAAAATGGTCGAGGCCGGCGCAAAGTATATGGTTATTGAAGCCAGCAGTCATGCCCTGTCGCAGAACCGCCTCACGGGCATAAACTTTAAGGCCGCGGCTTTTACTAATATCGCGGGTGACCATCTGGATTACCATAAGACCAAAGCAGATTACTTGGCCGCCAAAACGAGACTTTTTACGTCTCTTTCCCCGGATGCTGCTGCGGTGTTGAATAAACAGGCACCGGAGGCAGAGCTTATCGCCGGGCAAACCAGTGCCAAAGTTTTATGGTATGCGGTCGATGGACATGCTGATATCTCTGCAAATGTGGAGTCGATGAATGTAAGCGGCACGAATTTTGTTCTGGAATACTCGGGCGAATCGTCAATCGTAAAAACTCCTCTGTTAGGTCGATATAATATCAGTAATCACCTGGCGGCAGCCGGCTTGTGCCTCGCAGCCGGATTTGATTTGGAAACAATAGCAGCCGGTTTATCTGCTTTAGAGATGGTGCCGGGCCGGTTGGAAAAAATTGATGACGATGGCATTTCAAGTGCTTCCGAACATGATAAAGGGCATTTGGGAAATCCTTCGGTCTTGATCGATTATGCCCATACTGATGATGCCTTAAAGAATGTACTCTCTGCCCTGAAGCCTTTTTGCAAAGGTACCCTTTACGTTGTTTTCGGCTGCGGCGGAGATAGAGATACAACCAAACGGCCGCGTATGGCCCGGGTTGCCGAACAATTGGCTGATTTTGTAATTGTTACCAGTGATAATCCGCGAACCGAACAGCCTGATGATATTATAAGTGAAGTAGTCACTGGCTTTGAGAATCCGGATTCACGGGCTATCCTGGTTGAGCCGGACAGAAAAAAAGCCATTGAATTTGCCATAAAAACTGCTGCCCGGGATGATATTGTGCTCATAGCAGGCAAAGGCCACGAAGATTATCAGATCGTTGGCACAAAAAAATCCGATTTCAGCGACAAGTTAATTGCCCAAAAGTGTCTGAGAAACCGAAAATGAAGGAAATCTCAATCAACGCTTTGGCCCGGATAATAAAAGCCGACCCGGCAGGAGACAGTGACGGTTCTGTCGTTGGCGTCAGTACTGATTCGCGAACGGTAAAACCCGGTGACTGTTTCTTTGCAATTGCCGGCGATAGTTTCGATGGCCATAACTATGTCAAAGAAGCTTTTGCCAAAGGTGCTGTTTGTACCGTAGTCAGTGAGAATGTCGAAGGCGGACCGACACTCAAAGTTCAGAATACCGTAAAAGCTCTTGGTGATTTTGCCCGGCATTACCGCCGGCAGGCCGGCTACAAGGTTGTAGCTATAACCGGCTCGGTAGGCAAAACAACAACAAGACAAATTACGTATCACGTCTTGAGCCGGCATTTCCGTGTATCGCAGGCACAAAGGAACTTCAATAATCAGATAGGACTGCCTTTGACGTTGCTGTGTGCTGACCCAAAGGACCAAATTGTTATCGCCGAACTTGGCAGCAACTACCCCGGCGAGATTGCTTACTTAACTCGAATCGCTCTACCTGACGTTGCTGTTGTAACCAGCGTCTACCCAGCCCATTTAGCTGGATTTGGTGATTTGCAGGCGATTATAGAGGAAAAATTATCTATATCAGAAGGCTTGCAGCCCGATGGTGTTTTCATAATCAACGGTGATTTTAACCAACTGGTGAGTGCTTACAGAGCCACAGGCAGCAAGCCCGCTGCATTTTATACTTTTGGCAAATCAGATGGTTGTGATTACCAGGCCCGCAACATCACTAATACCGGCTTTGGCAGCAGTTTCGCCGTAGATAATACGCAGGTTTATTTGCAATTGGCTGGCTTGGGTAATGTCGATAATGCGCTCGCAGCCTGGGCTGTTTGCAGCCAATTTGGACTCACTGTCGATGATTTTGCACAGGCCGTGAAGACCCAGCCAGCCATTTCTATGCGCGCTGAAATGCTCCGAATCGGGACGCTGACGGTATTAGATGATTGTTACAACGCAAATCCCGCCTCAATGGAGAATGCACTGGATATTTTGACTAATCTCGATTCAGACGGAAAGCGCCGTTTGGTTTTTATCTGCGGCGATATGGCTGAGTTGGGCAGGCAAACTCAGCGTCTGCACGCCGAGCTCGGCCCTTCAATTGCCAGGGCCGGGGTGCAGCTTTTAATGACAGTCGGCAAATATGCAAAAATCGCCGCAGAGGCCGCAAAAACAAGCGCCGAATACGATTTACAAACAAAATGTTTCGACGACACGCTTTCAGCTTGTAATAATCTGAAGGATTCCATAAAAGATTACGATATAATATTAGTCAAAGGTTCAAGGACAGCCAAACTGGAAATGGCCGTCGAGAGACTAAAACAGCTTTTTTCATGAAGCGCCAATTATGGCTAAAGCTCTCAGGCCCGGGACAAGTCCGCCACAGTCGGCTGAGCTTTGTGTCTTAAGAAGAACGATCCACGAATTACAAGAGGCCGCTTAAGAGATGATATACTACTTGTTATGGTTTATTCGCGCCGAGGAACGCTTTCACTTTTACGCGTATCAGAACGTAATGTTTCGCTCCGTAGCGGCGGTTTTGACCAGCTTTCTGATATCGCTTTTGATAGGTCCTCCGATTATTCGCTGGCTTATGCGCAAAAAAATTGGTGACCGTCCGGAGTTTCATCACGCTAAGCTGAACGAGTTGACCAAGAAAAAAGCCAATACACCGACGATGGGTGGCCTGATAATAATCCTTTCAGTTCTGGTAAGCACATTGTTATGGTCCAAGTTTTACAATCCCGACGTCAGGTTATACAACCCCTTTGTAGAGAAAGCGATTTTCTTACTTATATGGTTTGGAGCCTTGGGCGGCGTTGATGACTGGCTAAAGCTCACCGCCCGCCGCCAGGGCAGACACGGACTAAGAGCTTGGGAGAAGCTCCTCTTTCAAATCGGTGGAGCGGTCTTGATAGCGTCGTTTTTATATGGTGATTTTAGCAACATAGGGGATGCAAAAGTATTTTGGTTGTGGCTGCCGTTCTATAAGAATCCTATTGTCTTCCCCTTGGCCACCTGGATGTTTGTCTTGATAGCGACTTTATATATATCGGCCACCAGCAATGGTGTTAACTTGGCCGATGGTATGGACGGATTGGCCGCCGGCTGTGTGGGAATGGTTAGTCTGGTGCTTGCGATCCTGTGTTACGTCACCTCTGAGACGATGGCACGAACCAGTATCACCTGGTCGGAGTATCTTTTACTGCCGCATATACCTCAGGCTGGCGAACTGAGCATTTTTTATGCGGCAATCTTGGGGGCCGTACTCGGCTTCTTATGGTACAATTGCCATCCCGCTCAGGTTTTTATGGGTGATGTGGGCTCACTGCCTCTCGGGGCCGCTATGGGCTACGGAGCGCTGGTGACCAGAAATGAAATTCTGCTTTTAATTATTGGTGGTGTGTTCGTTATGGAGTTGGTCAGCGTAGTTCTGCAGGTCAGCTATTTCAAATATACCGGCGGAAAACGTCTTTTTAGATTTACTCCTATTCATTATCATTTCCACTTGGCTGGCTGGAGCGAGCCGCAGGTGGTTGTGCGTTTTTGGCTGTTGGCCGCAGCCTTTGGTGCTATTGCCCTGGCTACACTAAAGCTCCGCTAAACGCCGAGCTGATGTCGCATCTTGGTCGGTGTACCATTGATGTTTCACGAGTTACTCACCGTGTTGTTCTTCGATATGGATGTGGACGTTTTCTCTGTAGCCTGGCGGATCATCGGAAGTGATTTTGTCTAACTTTCTCTGTGCCAAAAAGATTTTGACAGCAGTAACACAGGAACCGATTCCCGCAACAAAGAACACCGCAGCGGCAAGATACGCAAAGATTTCAGGTAAAGCCGCTATAATCACAGCGAAACCAATCAACAACAGCCCCACGATAAATATCCCTGTAGCAAGGCTCTTTGACGCTTGAGAGATTGCATTTGTGTAAAAACGAAAACTCATGTAGGACCCCTTGATTTCATAAAAAAATGGGTTCCATAAAGGAACCCATTTTCCATTGGTCTGTTAATACATACCACCTCCCGGCGGCGCTTCTTTCTTTTCTGGAATCTCGCTGACTATCGCATCGGTCGTCAGCAGTAGCGAAGCAATTGAGGCTCCGTTCTGAAGAGCAATTCTTTCAACCTTTGTAGGTACAATGACGCCGAATTCAATCATGTCGCCGTATTTTTTGCGCATCGCATCATATCCGAAGTTTTTCTGTTTGCTTTCCATAATCTTCTGGGCGACGATTGAACCGTCGAGTCCCGCGTTTTCAGCGATTTGCTTGATAGGTGCCACAACCGCCCTTCGCACGATATCAACGCCAATCTTCGCATCGCCGGTGACCTTGACTTTATCCAGTACGGCTAAAGCTCTGAGCATTGCTACCCCGCCTCCGGGAAGAATACCTTCTTCCGCAGCTGCCCGGCAGGCATGTAGTGCATCTTCTACCCGTGCCTTCTTTTCCTTCATTTCCGCCTCGGTCGCCGCTCCTACATTAATCTGCGCCACACCGCCGACTAATTTTGCTAATCTCTCCTGCAGTTTTTCAATGTCGTAGTCGCTGGTGGATTTATCAATCTCGTTTTTAATCTGTTCGATCCTGCCTTTGATTGCTTCTGTACTGCCGCCACCTTCGATAATGGTAGTCGTGTCTTTGTCAATAGTAATTCGTTTTGCTCTGCCAAGCTGGGTCAATTCGATGTTCTCTAACTGCAACCCAAGGTCCTCAAAAATAGCCTCACCACCGGTCAGAACGGCAATGTCGCTGAGTAGGGCTTTTCGCCTGTCACCAAAGCCGGGCGCTTTCACCGCGGCTACTTGCAGCACACCACGCAATTTATTGACAACCAGCGTAGCCAGCGCCTCGCCCTCAACGTCTTCGGCGATAAGCAACAGGGACCTGCCCTGTTTGGCGACCTTTTCAAGTAGCGGTACAAGCGATTTTATCGAACTGATTTTCTTTTCGTGAACCAGAATGTATGGCTTTTCCAGCACGACCGCCATATTTTCCAGATCGTTTACAAAGTGCGGGCTGAGATACCCTTTATCGAACTGCATGCCCTCGACCAGTTCAACCGTTGTTTCCAGTGATTGGCCTTCTTCTACGGTGATGACACCGTCTTTGCCGACCTTGTTCATTGCCTCAGCCAGTTTTTTGCCGATTTCAACATCCTGGTTCGCTGAGCAGGTTGCTACCTGTTCGAACTGCTTGCTCGAAACAACGGAAGTGCTCATCCTGTGTAATTCATTCACGATGGCTTCGACGCCTGCTTCGATACCGCGTTTTACCTGCATTGCATTGGCCCCGGCCGTGATGTTTTTGAGGCCTTCATTGAAGATGCTCTCAGCCAGAATTGTTGCGGTCGTTGTCCCGTCGCCGGCCACACTGGATGTCTTTGACGCCACTTCCTTGACCATTTGTGCGCCCATATTTTCATAGGCATCTTCCAGCTCGATCTCCTTGGCCACCGTTACACCATCTTTGGTGACGGTAGGTGAGCCGAACGATTTTTCCAAAATCACATTTCTGCCGCACGGCCCGAGCGTAATCTTTACCGCTTTTGCGAGTTTCTTCACACCCTCTCGAATAGCCGAGCGTGCATCATTGCCAAAAGCTATTTTTTTAGCTGCCATTTCTTTTTTTCTCCTTTTTTCGTATGTAGTATCGCGTTTTTGTCTTGTGCGACACTCCTTGTGCACAGCGCACTACGAATTAAAGTTCCGTTTATTACTTTTCAATTATCGCCATAATATCTGACTCATCCATAATCAGATACTCTTTGCCTTCTATCTTTATTTCTGTCCCGGCATAGCTTGTGAAAAGCACTATGTTGCCCTTTTTCACCTGCAATTTTCTTACCGTCCCGTCATCGAGCAATTTGCCCTCGCCAACACTCACGATTTTGCCTCTTTGCGGTTTTTCTTTGGCGCTGTCCGGAAGGACTATCCCGCCGGCGGTCTTGGTCTCTGCCTCGAGACGCTGAACGAGCACTTTATCTGCCAATGGTCGAATCTTCATTTTGTACTTACTCCTTTCAAAAACTTTTCTGACTTTTATCTTATCTTTATTTTATCTGCAATCATAAAACCATACAGTTATTCTGAGAAGATGTCGCTATTATATTTTTTTATAAACAGCCTGTTCAACTGTTCCTGCAGAATGTTCATATCAACCGGCTTTTCAATGACGCTGAAGACGTCGAGTCGCAGTGCCTTACTGAGGATGGCCTCGCCCGCTGCACATGTCAGAAGGATGCACGGCAGTAGCGGGTATTCAATTCGAATAATCTTTATCGTTGTCAGCCCGATTGATTTTTCCGAATCCATATCTACAATTGTTGTATGAATTCGTCTTTGCTCGATAATATTGACAAACTCATCTGTATTCTCAGCCACCAGCAGATTAACACCTCTGGGCTCAAATAGCCTGCGCTGCACCTCTGGCCAGGCCCAGTTGGCTCCGCTGGCCAGGACATTTACTTCTTCCAGTTTTGAGAAATTCGCAACCATAGTACTTTATAAATTTTAAATATATGCAAATATCGTGCCAAATATCCTGTTAGGGGGCCATGCTTGCCTAAGTGATTATTATAAATGAGGTTATGTTATAAAGGCGAACTTTGTTTTGTCTGCCAAAATTCCAGCGGAACCTCGTTCTCCTGCCAACTCGGCAGGATTGTTATCGCCGCGAAAGCGGCAACCTGCAAGTATTTGGCATCAGCTTCCAGCTTGGGTTGCCTTCTATACAATATCCCGCCGTACAGCCACTTCATTCAAAAGACCTAAAGTCCAATCCTCAAAAGTTCGTGCAATCCGCTAAATCAGTGGTTAAAATTATAGCTGTGAAATCTCATGTTGAATATTCAAAGTTGATTGAGCTTTTCCATGCTTCCAGGCCAAAGTTCTTGGTTGCCAGCGTGTCCCCTGTCCTGGTTGGCTCTTGTCTGGGTTATGCGACTGTTGGTTCTTTCAACTGGCCTCTGTTTATCCTGGCATTGTTGGCAATAATGGCAATACATTCGAGTGCGAATCTGGCCAACGATTACTTCGACCACCTCTCAGGAAATGACTGGGCTAACAAAAATCCCACGCCTTTTTCAGGAGGGAGCCGTTACATTCAGAAAGGGATTCTTTCTCCCAAAGCAATGTTGCTCGCCGCCCTCGTTGCTCTGGCTGTCGGTTCATCGCTTGGAGTAGTTATTATCCTCCTGACAGAGAGCCTGTTTGTTCTGATTCTCGGCCTTCTTGGAATGCTCGGCGGCTTTTTCTACACTGCCCCGCCCCTTAAACTCGGCTACCGTTACATCGGCGAGATAGTCATTGCCCTGTTGTTCGGCCTGTTACCGGTATACGGCTCATACTATTTGCAGACAAAAATGATTGATGCTATTCCCCTCCTGCCCGGTTCTGTTGTTGGCATACTGATATTCCTCGTGATTTTCGTGAATGAGTTCCCGGATTTGAAAGCCGATGCCGCAGCTAACAAGAGAACGCTTGTTGTTCGTCTCGGCGTGCCGGCTTCCATTTGGATTTACCGAACTGCATTAGTGGCCGGCTTTCTCATTGCGGCAGCAGCTATGATGATTTACTCTTCAATGTTCTTTGCAGGATTATTTTATTTGATTACATTGCCAATCGCTGTCTTTGCGATAAAGGCTGCAAACAAGAACGATTTGGCCAAACCCGGCCAGTACCGCGCCAGTCAAATCACAGTCCTTTTCCACGCAGTCGGCTCCTTGGCCCTTACCCTCGGCTTTATCATCACCGCCCTGCACAA
>JBARPZ010000264.1:0-1793 GCA_049643445.1 Sedimentisphaerales bacterium | reverse complement strand
ACATCATCGACATCGCACAGCGCGACAATCTTGGTGTTTGCCTGCTGACTTATGCTTCGTATTTGGCCGCTTCCTACGCCGCCGATGCCGATCCCGGCAACCTGTATTGTCTCACTGGGAGGGACACGACCTGCCCGTCCCAGAACGTGACCTGGGACTATGGAAAAAGCTGCAAATGTGGCCCCCGCACCATATAAAAAATCGCGGCGGGTTACTGATTCTTTGTAGGCGCCTTTGTCATTTTTCATAACAACTCTCCTCATAAATTATATCTCATGGTTGGTTTTGCCAGTCTCGGCCTATTGAGCCTTCGATGGCGACACCAAACAGCGTTGAATTTTTTACACTCAAAACCTCTACAAAGAAGGTTCTTGTTATCCTCCAGAAAGCTTTTTGGATGACATTATACCTTTGTTTTAAAGGATTTCAAGTCGTAAAATGTTGCCCCTAGCCGGAGATTGTATAAGGCTATACAAAGCTCTAATATCTGTGTACTACAAGAGGCCAATAGTTCTCGGCCAAGGGCTTGGAAAAAAGGCCTTAAATCCTCGCGCCTAAGTGTGTTTTTAGGCAAAGAATGCTTTTAAAAACTTCCCAAAAATGGCCTTGATTTCTTATATAAGCGTTTTTATCAGTACGAAACGTACTGTTTTAAATATTCTCGGCTTTGAAATAAGGACCGTTTTCGCAGCTCTAAAGAGCCTTCAAAAGCCCGGTCTTCAACTTCAACACAAGCGGAGCCGTCATATCCTATGTCCGTTAAGGCCGAGAAGAACTTGCCCCAATCAACGTCCCCCAGGCCCGGAAGCTTGGGACTGTGAAATGACAGGGGAGTCGCAAGGATACCAACATCATTTAAGTTTTCACGCAGCACTTTGGCATCTTTAATGTGTACATGAAAAATGCGATCTTTAAACTCATAAATGGGCCGGACATAATCCATGAACTGCCAGACCAGATGAGACGGGTCGTAGTTTAGGCCGAAATTCGCCGATGGAATCTCTTCGAACATTCTTCGCCAAATAGCTGGAGAAGATGCCAGGTTCTTCCCGCCGGGCCATTCATCGCTGCTGAAAAACATGGGACAGTTTTCTATGCCGATTTTTACTTTCCTGTCTTCAGCATGTTTAACAATGGGCGGCCAGATTTTCTTGAATCTTTCAAAATTGTCATCCAGATTTCTTTGGTGGTCTCTGCCAATAAATGTATTCACATTTTCCAGTCCCAATTGGTTCGCGGCGTCTATTACTTTCTTGATATGTTCGATATAGGCCGTTGCATGTTTATCATCTGCCTCCAAAGGATTTGGATAATATCCTAAGCCGGAAATACTGACATCCTTTTCTTTTAAGAGCTTATGAATACTGTCGACCTTCTCTTTTGAAAGGTTTGTAACATCGATATGTGTGACTCCGGCATAACGCCTTTCTGCTTTCCCAGTCGGCCAACACATTATTTCGACACATGAATATCCGCTTTCGGCAGCAAAGGAAATAACTTCTTCAAATGTCTGGTCCGCTAAGATTGCGCTTACAAAACCGATTTTAATCATTTTATATAGCTCCTTTATGTAACTTTAACCCACGCTCTATTCTTATTACTTTCGATAATCTTTTCACACAGGATAAGCTCACGAAGGCCGTCCTTAAAAGTTGGATAAGAGGCATCGCCCGACTTCTCGCCTGATATGTGGGCATATACTTCCTTCAGCAACTGCTTGAATGTATCAGGGAATCCCTCGTTGTGTCCTCCCGGGTAATCAATCACCCCCCGACATTCCGGATATACTAAGG
>JBARPZ010000263.1:0-10055 GCA_049643445.1 Sedimentisphaerales bacterium | reverse complement strand
ACAACCTTCCAGTTCCTGGCCGTGTCACACACACCATCCGACGAAGGCCAAACACCCGTCCCTTCAATCTCCAACGGCGTCGTAACTTTGTCACCGCCACCCCAGATGGCAATGTCCACAGGATGGAGACCCCATCCGGCAATGAATCCAAGCGCATAATCGGAAATAAACCACCACAGGCTATTGGAGCAGCGATCCTTCGTGTAAGGCACATAGGGAGCAGCTCCAAGCCACATATTGTAATCAATCGAGTCCGGCTCAGGCACCGGCTTAGGGTCACCGCCCGAAGCACTGCCGGGAGACCAAACATTAATAGTGTGCAGTTTTCCTATCCGCTCGTTCAAGGCCAACTCGCAAGCAAAACGGAAGTTCCTTTCCGACCTTTGCTGCGTGCCGAACTGAAATTTTCTGCCGTAGCGGTGCACGGCTTCGCGCATCGCCTGGTCCTGCTCCACAGACAAGCCCATCGGTTTTTCCATGTAAACATCTTTTCCTGACCGAACCGCCGCCAGGGACGTCAGCACATGCCAGTGGTCGGTCGTGGCGACAAGGACAACATCGATATCGTTGCGTGCCACCAGCTCGCGAAAGTCTTCGTACATCACGCAACTCGTATCCTGATAGTGCTTATTAACAATGTCCCGCACCGCCTCGCGTCTCTGCTTCTTCAAGTCACATATCGCCACAACGCGTGCGTCCTTCTGTCTCAGGAAGTTGCCCATTACCCCCGTTCCCTGCGGCCCTACACCGATACAACCGACAATGATCCGATTGCTCGCAGCAACATTGCCGGTGTTACCCAGCGCCGAAGACGGAACAAAATACGGAAAACCCACCGTGGCTGCGGACAGACCCGCCGCCCTTGTCAAAAACCGGCGACGTGATATCATCTTCTTTTTTTCCATATGTTTTCCTCCTGTCTATCTTCTACAAGTACCTTCTTTTGAATTTTCTTACCTTTTAGTATTACGCTTCTTATAGACGCCACGGGCTTCGCATCGGAGGATTCAGCATCCGGTTCGCCTGGTCGTCGTCAACAAATTGCTCTTTTTCAGGACTCCATTTCAACGGCCGGCCAAGCCGGTATGCAATATTACCTAAGTGACAAACGGTTATCGAGCGGCATCCTATCTCTTCGTCGCAAACCGTCTTGCTGCGTGTGCGGACACATTCCAGGAAATTACCCTGGTGGCTTTTGCTCTCGTAAAGGTGAGTCTCCTGCAGTTTGATTTTTTGTCTTGCGAGAGTTTCCGGCCAGGTGCGTAAATGTCCACGATTAACCTCGATTTTTCCTTCGGTGCCCGTAAACAAAACACCGTTGGCATTATCGCGAGTCATAATGACACCATTTGCATATTTATATGTTAGCACTTTGAAATCCTTACCATCAGGCGGGATAACCTCAACCGGGCCGCTGCCGTCCATACCCAAACCCCATTGAGCAATATCGAAGTGGTGCGGCCCCCAATTCGTCATCTCACTACCGCCGTAATCCCAATATCCCATCCAGCCGTGCCGCAACAGGCCCGGATGAAACGGTCTCCATGGCGCCGGACCCAGCCACATCTCCCAATCGATATAATCCGGCACAGGCTCAGCAGGCAGGTCACATTCACGGGCAGGGCCTCCAACACCAATCGTTACCGACTTGACCTGCCCGATATAACCGTTGCGAACCAGCTCACAGGCAAAGCGAAAATTCCTGTCGGAACGCTGCTGCGTACCCATTTGATATACACAACCATAACGCTTAACGGCGTTGGCCATTGCCCTGGCCTCACCGATGGTAAGTGACATCGGCTTTTCACAGTAAATATCCTTGCCGGCCCGGGCAGCAGCGATATTTATTATGGCATTGGAGTGAGACGGCGTGGCAGTTACTACTGCATCGATATCATCACGCGTCAAAAGCTCTCGATAATCTTTGTAGGTGGCACAATCCTTATTGCCGTAGTACTTGTTGGCGATGTCACGAGCTTGATTCAACCACCTGTCATCGACATCGCAGACCGCCACCATCCGGACTTCGGCACTGCCCATAAAACCTCCGGGCTCAACCCAACCCAAATTCGGGACGGTACCACCGCGCCAACCCATATGGGCCGTGCCCTGGTTACCCATTCCAATGCAGGCTACTATAATTCGATTGCTCGCAGCAACGCTGCCAGCCTTACCCAGAGCCGAAGACGATACCAAATATGGGAAACCAAGCACTCCCACAGCCGTACCGCCAGCCCGTTTCAAAAACTGCCGTCGATTAATTCCTCTTTGTCCCACAATAAAAACTCCCTTCTCCAATCCCTAAACGAGTTCAAGAATCAGTTCTACAACCGCCAGGGACTGCGCATCGGCCTTGTTAACATCCGGGTTGCCCGGGCATCGTTAATAAACTCTTCCTTTTCAGGATTCCATTTCAGCTTACGTCCCAGTCGCATTGCGATTTCACTGAGATGACATAGTGTATCCGAACGGACTGTCACCTCAACCGGCGCCACCGTCCTGGCCCGGCTCTTAACACAGTCCAGGAAATTCTGCTGGTGGTGATTGCTTACCGGCAGATGAACTTCGTCCGGGCCGATTTCCTTCCTGAGCAATTCCTTTGGATTAGCGTCTACCTTGCCGCCCAGATGCTCTTCCTTGACAAACACCCAGCCGTCGGTTCCCTCAAAACGAACGCCGAGCGGATTCCTTTTCCCATCTGTAAAATTCATCGTTACGCCGTTGGCAAACTTTAGATTCACATCCCAGCCGGTCGCGTTATCGCATGACCCGTCCCGCGGATACTCTCCGATCCCCTCCACCTCCAAAGGCCCCGTAAGGTCCGTCCCGTTGCCCCACGTCGCAATGTCAATCGTATGAATGCCGCAGCCGGCAATCCATCCAAGAGAGTAATCACTGATATGCCACCAGTGACTGTTGCTCACCCGGCTCGGATGATAGGGCGCCCACGGCGCAGGCCCAAGCCAGAGGTCATAATCGATCGAATCAGGAACCGGCACCGGCGGAAAGTTCTCGCTGGCTATACTGTACCGCGAAGCCACTGTGATTTTTTTGATTTTACCTACTCGGCCGCTGCGAACCATCTCACAGGCAAAACGGGAATTCCGACTCGACCGCTCCTGCGTACCGAACTGAAAGACCCGGCCGTACCGATTAACCTCCCGGCGAAGTACTCGTCCCTCCTCAACGCTCATCCCCAACGGCTTCTCACAATATACATCCCTGCCCGACCGCACGGACCACAAAGCATGAAGCACGTGCCAGTGGTCAGTAGAAGCAACGACAACCGCGTCTATATCACTGCGTTCGCAAAGCCGGCGGAAATCAGTGTACCCGGTGCATACCTTCCTGCTGTAGTGCTTATCCACCGTTTCACATGCTCTGTCTCTATTTGGCTTTTTAACGTCGCACACTGCCACTATCTGTGCATCTTTGAGGTGCATAAAATTCCGCAGCAATGCCCCTCCTCGGCCGCCTGTGCCGATAAAGCCCAGAGTAATTCGCCCGCTCGCAGCTACGTCGCCTGCCTTACCCAGCGCCGAGGACGAAATTATATATGGAAAACCTATCGCCCCCACAGCAGCACCTGTAGCTTTTTTCAACAAATCCCGACGCGTAATATCTTTATACCGCTGCATAACTCATCCCCTTTCCATAGAACGCTTTATCTGCATCTGTATCTGCCCGACAAAAGAACCAAAATGGACCACTCATTGTAACCAAAACTACAATTGGCGTCAAAAGAAAAAACCGGAAAACCATTGAGGCCAGCCGGGACGACAAAGACCGCTTTTGTGATTGTTTTGTAGGCAATAATTGCTTTGTACTGACAGGCTCAGCGGTTGGCATTATGACTTTTAATTGCTGATTATTCTGGTATACTTAACTTTTCTTGTAACTACAGCCTTATAGTCGGATACGGATAGAACCTATGGCGTTACCGATAGTAGCAATAATTGGTCGGCCAAATGTGGGTAAGAGCAGTCTCTTTAACGCGCTGGCCGGCGCGATGATAAGTATAGTCGAGCCGACCGCCGGGGTCACAAGGGACCGGGTCAGCACCTTCGTCGGAAGAGACGATAGGTACTTCGAGCTTATCGACACCGGCGGATACGGAGTAGTAGACAGTGACCAGTTAAGCGAGCATATCGAGCAGCAAATCCACCAGGCGATTGAATCGGCGCAGCTTATCCTGTTTATGGTCGATATTCGGGACGGGATTGTGCCATTGGACCAAATAATAGCCCGGCTCCTGCGCAAACACAAGCTTGACGTTATCGGCGTTGCCAACAAAGCCGACCATGCCAGGCTGTTTCCGGCAGCAGGGGAATTCGGTAAACTCGGATTTGGCGAATTTCTTTGCATCTCAGTAAAGAACAATCTTAACAAAGCGGTTCTGCTCGATAGGGTCTTCGAGAGAATCGAGCATCTCGAATCGGCCAAACCAAAAGAGCCGACCATGAAGATAGCGATAGTCGGCAAAAGAAACGCCGGCAAAAGCACACTTGTAAACGCTATGGTTGGTTCCGAGAGGGTAATCGTCAGCGAGACGCCGGGTACCACCAGGGACGCCGTGGACGTGCGGTTTGAAAAAGACGGCAAAACCATCATTGTTATTGACACCGCGGGGATAAGGAAAAAGAGCAAAATAGCTGACAGTATTGAGTTTTACAGCTACGTCCGCGCGACACAGTCTGTCCACCGGGCCGATGTCGTGCTGCTTCTGATAGATGCCACACTGTCGGTTTCACAGATTGATAAAAAATTGGCCAGATTCCTCGCTGAAGAATACAAGAGTTGCATATTGGTCATAAACAAATGGGACCTGGCCAAAGAATCGGCTGCGACAAGCGACTACGAGGAGTATTTGACGAAGCTGCTGCCGGGATTAAAATACACACCGATAGCCTTTACTACTGCAACCAAAGCAAAGAATGTCCAGAGTGTTTTGGATTTGGCGGGTGATATCTTCAAGCAAACAACTACGTGGATACCCACTACCAAATTGAACAAGGCACTTGAAATTATTAAGACAGAGCGTGTAAGTGGAAACCGCAAAGCTGGCTGGCCAAAGATTTACTATGCCACTCAAATTGCTGTCAATCCGATTACGATACTAATGTTTGTAAACAAGCCGGAGCTTTTTGAAGAGAATTATATGCGGTTTTTGAAAGGCAGACTACAATCGATGCTGCCTATAGGTGAGGTGCCGATCAGGCTGCTGACTCGAAGACACAGAGACCCATAACAATGACAAATAAAATGAAGGAATCCATGAAATGAGTTCTCTGTTTGTTGCGGGAATTTCAGTTTTTCTATTAATCTTAGGGTATATTTTCTACAGCAAGAAGGTTAAACAATGGATAGGCCTTGATGACAATGAGATTCCACCATCAGTGACGATGAATGACGGTGTTGACTATGTTCCGGCCAAGCACTGGACGATTCTGTTTGGGCACCATTTCGCTTCTATCGCCGGAGCTGCACCTATCATAGGACCTGTGATTGCGTGCCTTTATTGGGGATGGCTTCCTGCAGTTATCTGGATTGTAGTCGGTGGAATTTTCATCGGAGCGGTACACGACTTTATATCGCTTGTGATGTCACTGCGAAACCAGGGTAAATCCATTACTACTATTACAGAGTCTGTAATGGGGAAGACGAGCAAGATTCTTTTCAGCGTGTTCGCGTTTTTATCTCTGATCCTGGTGGTTGCGGTGTTTGCGGCGGTCGCGGGCAAGACGCTGGCAACAACGCCCGCAGTTGTAATTCCCACGTTCGGACTTATAGTTGTAGCTCTGATTGTCGGGGTCCTGATATATCGTATGCAGTTGCCGGTATTGTTATGCTCTATAATAGGATTGCTGCTGCTGATTGGTCTGATTGTGGCCGGATACTACATCCCGGTAGAGCTTGGGGTGAAGAATGCTGCGGCCTGGTGGACTGTGATATTGCTTATCTATGCCATGATTGCATCTGTCACACCTGTGACTATGTTGCTTCAGCCAAGGGACCATCTTGCAGGTGTGGTACTATATCTGGGATTGTTTTTTGGATTCCTGGGTCTTATTGTTACACACCCAAATATGAAATCGCCGAGTGTGATTTCCTTTTCCTCACCCGAGGGATGGATGTGGCCTATGCTGCTCGTTTCAATCGCGTGTGGCGCTATCAGCGGATTCCATAGTCTGGTCGCAAGTGGTACCACTTCAAAACAGTTACCACGAACGCGCGACGCCCGGGTCATCGGATACGGGGCAATGATTATGGAAAGTGCTCTTGCGATTCTGGCTGTTATGGCAGTTTCGGCCGGTTTGTACTGGAAGAGCGCTCCTGCGGGAATGGAGGGACTTGTATACCAGGAGGTTTTCAAAGAAGGCGGCTGGATTAAGGCATTCGGGGAAGGATACGGTCAGTTGACGAAGGTGTTTTTCGGGGGTTTGGGGACACTTGTAGGTATAACTATGCTGAAGACGTTCATTATGACAAGCCTTGATACAGCTACAAGGATTTGCCGCTATATGTGCAATGAACTGCTTGGAGAAACGTTCGGGATACGCATTATGAAGAACAAGTATGTAGCTGTCATATTCGTGGGCATTTTGGCGGGCGCGCTTGCTCTGGGTAACTGGAAGGCTATCTGGCCGGTATTCGGTGCTTCAAACCAGCTAATTGCCAGTCTTGTTCTTATTGTTGCAAGTGTGTATCTGCTGAGCCGTAATCGCAGGTTCCTCTTTACCGCTGTCCCTGCTGTTATAATGCTTGTGACCACAATTGGTGCGCTGGTATACAAAACTTACAGCTTTATTACCGCCGAGAAAGCTAATATCATGCTTGCAACAATATCCGTGATACTCATAATTCTGGCGATATTTCTTTCGGTCACGGGATTGGTCAGCGCTATACGGGCAAGAACGGCAGTTGCCAGTAGGAAAGCAGACGAAAAATAGCGGGATGGGGTGGCTGTTTAGCCGGGAGGACCCTTCGGAGTCTCGGCAGAAGATATAGGAGTCAACTTAAATCGAGCTATAACCGGCTGCTGATTTAGCTTGATTTCTCCCTTGCGGACAAACTCTTCGGGGAAGTTGTAAACGACTTCTCTCTTTTGTTCCTCCGTAGTGTTTTTATCATTATCAAGAATATACAGTGTCATGTGGGGTAATGGTTGTAGCTTATAGGCCCGTTCTGCCTCAGGAGTTGCCTTGATAGCAATAGGAAGCAGTACTGCATCGGAATTGGTTAGCTCAGGCTTGTAGTTGTTCAGCAGGTTCAGACTTAAGGCGATGCTGAGCGTTGGTGCCGTTATGGTGTAGTTACTAAGACGGTCTGGTTCCGGCGGCATTGTAATTTTCACGAGCTTGGGGGCCTTTCTGGTTTGGCCGGCTGCCAGCCTAATGTAAGGTATTTCGTCGATGGGCGAGACTCTTGCCTGCTCAATTTCCCTGCGTGTCAGCAAAACTTCTGCAATGCGTTTTTCCGGACCCCAATCCTCCGGCACAAGCATATCCACTTGCACCGGATCAACGGTTGCCTCGCCTAACGGATTTTGGTCCTCATCTACACACTTTACATCCAACGGCCTGCTAACAAGCCCAACAACTTTAACAGAGAGCACCTCCGGCTTGCATGATTCGACTTTGAGACCAAGCCTTTTTATTTCCTCATCTTTCTGCAGGAATGGCAGCAGGCTTAGAGGATAGCTGCCAGGTTCATTCATTTTTTCTTTTGCCGCATCAAAGTCAATTTCGAGCCCCCCCTCTTCTAACTTCTTCCTTACATCAGCAATCTTGCGCAGGGGACCTTTAAGAACCATCTCCTCAATAGTAACCGACGGTGCATCGTTGAAACTCACCCAAAGTTTGGGATTAGACTTGACAATACTAATCGCAGCATTCGGAACAGGCCATTTTTCATCCAGGGCCAAGTCCGCCCAGACCCAGATTAAGATTGTGATGAACACCACAATTACTACTTTGCCGTATTTGGGCTTTCTCATCATTTTGATTTGCTGATACTATGCCAAATCTTCATGTTCCTGGCCAGCCTCTTTACCGGGATGCCCCCGGAGCCTCTCGACAATAGGTACATACTCGGCCATCGTGCTGGTCAGATGCTTTCTTAGCTGAGACTCGCTTATGTCTCGGGTCAACTTTCCCTTCCGGGCAAGCGTAATAATCCCGGTTTCCTCACTGACTACCAAACAGGCAGCGTCCGAACCTGCCGTTATGCCTATAGCGGCCCGGTGCCGGGAACCAAGTTCAACACCGTCAATACTGCCGGCTTCAGCTAAAGGCAACTGCACTCTGGCGGCAACTACTCTATCACCTCGTATTATAACGGCCATATCATGAAGGGCAGTACCGGGGTGAAAAATAGTCTTGAGCAGCTCAGACGTAACCCTGGCATCGATTCGAACGCCGGTTTCTATAAACTCGCCTAACGCTACCCGCTTCTCAATAACAATGATAGCCCCGGTTCGGGCGGCGGAAAGTTCAGTTACGGCGGTGATGATTTCGTCGGCGGTTTTCGCCAACTGCTGTGACGAACTCGCCCAAAACCTGGGCTGGCCTATTCGTATCAGAGCTCTTCGAACCTCCGGCTGAAATGCTGCAACAGCAATGACTAAAACACCGATCAAAAAACCCCTGTAAAGATACTCAAGGCGTTCGAATCTAAGTTGCTCGGCAACCAAATTTAAAATGAGCACACCGGCAATGAGAATAAATATTACGCTGCGGAATAATCTTTCTCCGCGAGTACCTTCGAGGAAGTCCACAACCCAGTAAACAACAAGGCCTATAAGAAACAACTCGATAACAACACGCCACCATTCATACCCTGCCACCCTGTAGAAATAGTCTAAGAACGTTTCCACAAATCAAATCCCTTTTTTACAAGTGCACAAGAACATAGGAGCACAAGGCAACCTATGACTTATGCACTTATAATTTGTGTCCTTGTACTCTACATATCAGGGTATTCTTTTATCTGTGAGCTTGCTCGGCTTATCCAAAAGCAAAACCCTGTCTATGTCTGCCATCATCCCCTGCTGATTGATACGAAGATTGCGCTGGTGCCTTCTATGCCCCTCAGCCACGGTCTCGCCCGGCTGCTGGAAAGAACAGCCGAAAGGTAAAAAGACCAAAGCACACAAGAAGATAGCCAAAATCATTTTACAGACAAAAAAAGAAGTATTTTTCATCACTTTTCCCTTCTTATAAAAATCTAACAAGCCGACTATGCTTCTCATACAATCGCTTTTGTACCGGTCAGCCGGCACATTCACTATTTGAGCAGCAAAAACCCACCGCTATCAATCACTTTATTATAGCAGCTACTAACCAGGCTGTCAACTCTAATCGCGTGAAAAAAGCTTCTTCGTTAGTCCGAGAATATTTGCTAAAATCCAAATTTACTTGATTCATTACAACAAAAATGATAATAGTAACATATTTGAGACAGATAAGAGGAACTAAAAATGCAAAATAATCGACGGGACTTTATGAAAATGGTGGCTGCCGGGGTGGCTGCGGCGGCACTGCCCGGATATGCACGGGAACCAAAAAAAGACACAAAGAAGAGCAAATCCATGGCACAAACAGTGCTGCCCCGCTGGCGGGGATTCAACCTGCTGGATATGTTCACAATGCGCAGTAAAGGTGATTTCCGGGAAGATGATTTTCGCTGGATGCGCGATTTGGGCTTTGACTTCGTTCGTTTTCCGATGTGCTATCGACTGTGGATAAAGGATGGCGACGACTACAAAATCCACGAGCCGATGCTCGAAAAACTCGACCGGGCTGTGCAGTTCGCCAATAAATACGGTCTTCACGTCAGCCTGAACTTCCACCGCGGCCCGGGCTATTCGGTCAACCGTGAATTCACTGAGCCGCATAACCTCTGGAAAGACGCCGAGCCGCTCAAGGCGTTCTGCTTCCACTGGCAGATGCTGGCAAAGCGCTACAAGGGTATCTCAAAGGACAAGCTCAGCTTCGATTTAATCAACGAGCCCCCTTCAATCGGCAATCAAATGAGCCGGGCCGACCACGAGCGCG
>JBARPZ010000262.1:0-1857 GCA_049643445.1 Sedimentisphaerales bacterium | reverse complement strand
TGCTGGCAAAGCGCTACAAGGGTATCTCAAAGGACAAGCTCAGCTTCGATTTAATCAACGAGCCCCCTTCAATCGGCAATCAAATGAGCCGGGCCGACCACGAGCGCGTAGTTCGGACGGCGGTGGCGGCCATTCGCAAGATAAATCCCGACCGCATCGTCGTAGCCGATGGTATGAGCTGGGGCAATGAGCCGGCACCGGAGTTGGCCGACCTTGGTATCGCCCAGAGTACCCGGGCGTATCAGCCAATGTTCATCAGTCACTATAAGGCATCCTGGGTCAATAGTAAGGACTACCCCGAACCGGCCTGGCCCGGTCACGGCTGGGACCGCAAGCGCATGGAGCAGCATTACCAGAAATGGGTCGACCTTGCCAGGAAAGGCGTGGGCGTGCACTGTGGTGAAGGCGGAACTTACAACAAGACGCCGCACAAAGTGGTTCTGGCCTGGCTGCGTGATGTCCTGGAAATCCTTACCAGTAATGGTATCGGCCTGGCAATGTGGAACTTCCGCGGGGCGTTCGGCATTATCGATTCAGACCGAAGAGATGTGGAATACGAGGACTTCCACGGCCATAAACTCGACCGAAAGCTGCTGGAACTGCTGCAGGATTTCGATTAGGCATAAGGTGCGACAATTAGAAGGTTAACTCTGTGGATTTCTGACCCAAAATAGTTTGCGCCCGAAATCGATGACAACAACTGTATCTGCAAAATAGTCCATACCAAGAAGAGAGAAATGCTCCCCGAAGATACTATTATTGCTCATTACACGAATGGTAGCTTTAGTAATGGATTCTTCACCAAATGTCAGTTTCTCGACGACAATTTTTTTAACCTCTTTCCACCCATCGCGCATTCGAATTCGACCCGGTGATTCGTCTACTACTTTCAGACCGGCCGAAAATGTTTCCCATATTTTTTCTGTAATAAGCAGACCGCCATCAGCCCCGGTGTCTAAGATAATTTTTCTTTCTACGGCCGCAATTGGAATCTCAACCATTAACCTTGACACGTTTTGTCTGTCGGCTTCAATGGACATCGAATATTGCGACCAAGATTCGTTTGAATCGGCTCTAAAGCTGCCTTCTTTGCAGAACTCCACTTCTGAGTTTATATTGTCGATGAGAACATATTTGAACTTTTGCATTAAGCCTAGGCCCAAAATTATGTCCTTTTCTTTCCAGGTAGTCAGGCCGAGCACCTGTTTTTCATAATGGGTAAGGGCGTAAAAGCACGGTGGGGAGGTTATCGCCATATCACCAATTTCAATTTTAGCAACGTAACAAAACCCGCCCATTTTAAGACCTACTTTAAGCGGCAGAATATCAAGTCCATTTTCCAATACAACAACATTATTGACAACCAAGTGGGCACTACAACCGCTATCTATCACAACGGGATAGTCCTTGTTGTTGTTCAGTCGCCCCATTACCCGTACGCGCGTACTACCAAGCTGTTTTACCCGGCATTTTGGACGCTCGAGATTGATATCGGTATTCGCCCATTTAACATCTACCCGATTAGGCTCTACTCTTGTTACCTTAAAAAACGGATTGTTGGCATCCAATACACTGATACCCGGCTCAGGCTCCAGGTTGGCCTTTTCGACGAATACAATCCGCTCCGTCGATTTGGCAGTCCATTTGAACACTCTGTATCCGGTAATAAACGCGGAGAAAAAGATTATGAACGTCCAGCACAAAGCAGCGAACGCTCCAAGAGAGATTATTGCAATAGTCTTTTTCCGCATTACAGAGTTCCGAAGAAGCTATACAAATGTCCAGACAGAGACCTTCAAATACTATAGACGCATAAGCTGTTGTTGTGTTACAAAAAAAATGCAGCAAAACCGCCTG